>CANRNA010000014.1 GCA_947631805.1 uncultured Oscillospiraceae bacterium
CCCCTGGTGGAGATAACCACCGACAAGCTGACCAATGAGGTAGTGAGCGAGCACGAGGGCGTGCTGCTGAAGATCGTGGCGAAGGAAGACGAGGACGTCCCGGTAAAGGGCCTGCTGGCGTACATCGGCCAGGCGGGCGAGGCAGTGGGCGGCGGCACGGCCGCCCCCGCTCCGGCCCCGGCGGCGAAGCCCGCGGGCGACACCACGGTCATCGTGGTGGGCGGCGGTCCGGGCGGCTATGTGGCCGCCATCCGGGCGGCCCAGCTGGGGGCCAAGGTCACGCTCATAGAGCGTGAGCACGTGGGCGGCACCTGCCTGAACATAGGCTGCATCCCCACCAAGTGCCTGCTCCACAGCGCGGAGCTTTTGGAGGACATCAAGAACCAGGGCAAGGAGATAGGTGTGGAAGTGTCCGGCGTGAGCGTCAACTTCCCCCAGGTCATCAAGCACAAGAACGATATCTCCAAGAAGCTGACCGGCGGGGTGACCAGCCTGCTGAAGATGAACAAGGTGAAGAAGGTGGACGGAGAGGCGAAGTTCACCGCACCGGGGAAGCTGTCCGTGAAGAAAACGGACGGGAGCACGGAGGCCATGAGCGCGGACGCCATCATCCTGGCGACGGGCTCCGTCAACTCCACGCCTCCCATCCCGGGGCTGAAGGAGAACCCCAACTGCATCGACTCCACGGGAGCGCTGAGCCTGGAAAAGCTGCCCAAGAGCATGGTAGTGATAGGCGGCGGCGTCATAGGGCTGGAGCTGGCCTGCGCGTACGCGGCCTTCGGCACCAAGATCACGGTGGTGGAGGCGCTGGACCACATGCTGCCCATGCTGGACGGCGACCTGACGAAGATAGGCGTGGAGCACATGAAGAAGATGGGGATGGAGTTCCATCTGGAGTGCCCGGTACAGTCTGTGGAGAGCTCCCCTGTAGGGGCGAAGGTGGTCTGCAAGGACAAGGCGGGCCAGACGGTGTCCTTTGAGGCGGAGAAGGTACTGGTGGCCATAGGCCGCCGGGCCAACACGGCAAGTCTTGATCTGGAAGCGGGCGGGATAGAGAACGACCGCGGCCGGATCGTGGTGAACGAGCGGATGCAGACAAACCAGGCGGGGGTCTACGCCATAGGGGACTGCGTGCTGGGGCACGCCCAGCTGGCCCACACCGCCTCGGCCATGGGCGAGGTGGCGGCCGAGAACATCATGGGGCACGACGCGGTCTACGATGAGAAGACGAATCCGACGTGCGTGTACATCGAGCCGGAGGCGGCCTCGGTGGGACTGACGGAGGAGCAGTGCAAGGCCCAGGGGCTGGAGTACAAGGTAGGCAAGTTCCCCATGAGCGCCAATGGGAAGGCGCTGATTATCAACGGCGGCGAGGGTCTGGTGAAGATCATCGCGGGGAAGGAATACGGCGAGATACTGGGCATGCACATCATCGGGCCCCGGGCCACGGACCTTATCGCCGAAGGCGCTCTGGCCATCGGTGAGGAGATGACCCTGGACGAGATTATCGCCACCATCCACTCCCACCCCACTGTTACCGAGACCCTCCGCGAGGCCGCTCTCCACGCAGAGAAGCGCGCTATCCATACACCCAACCGCTAACATCAGGAGGAACACACAATGAAAAACATCGGTTATCTCGGTCTTGGCATCATGGGCTACGGCATGACCAGCAACCTCATCAAAAAGTGTGACAAGGACACTGTTGTCTGGGGCTTTGACCCGGTCGACAAGCTGCGCGACCGCTTCGCGGCCCTGGGCGGCAAGGCTACGGCCGACGCCTCCGAGCTGTACAAGGCCTGCGACGTGATATTCATGTGCCTGCCCACCAACGCCATCGTGAAGGCCACCATCACGGATATCATGAACACGGCGAAGCCCGGCACCATTATCGTGGACATGGGCTCCACCTCCCCCTACATCATCCAGGGCCTGCACAAGACGGCTCTGGAGAAGGGCTATCACCTGCTGGACTCCCCCGTCAGCGGCGGCGAGACCGGCGCGGTGGGCGGCACTCTCGTCATCATGAGCGGCGGCGAGAAGGAGGTTTTCGACCAGGTCGAGCCCTATCTGCAGATGATGGGCAAGACCGTCACCTACATGGGCCCCTCCGGCTGCGGAAGCATGAGCAAGGTGGCCAACAACATGATGGTGGGCATCCACCTGGTGGCCATGGGCGAGGCCTACGCCTTCGCCGTGAAGGCGGGCATCGACCCTGGCACCCTCTTCCACGCCATCAAGGGCGGCTTTGCCCAGAGCGCCGTCATGGACCTGAAGGTGCCCAAGGTACTGGAACGGGACTTCTCCGCCAGCGCCCGCATCGCCGTACACCTGAAGGACATCAACAACGCCATGGAAATGGCCGAGCATCTGGATGTGCAGCTGCCTCTGACGAAGATCGTCAAGGAGCAGATGGACTGGATAGACGCCCACGGCCTGATAGACGAGGACCAATGCGCCCTGGTGAAGTATTACGAGGACGCCATGAACGTGGAGATAAAGTAAACCAAATCGGGCCGCCCTACACGGCGGCCCATATCCAATGAGGAGGAACACTTATGAAAGGAACCATGCGCGGCGTCGTGAAGACCGCCGCCGGGGAGGGGCATCTGGAAATAAAAGAGCTCCCCATCCCCCAGATAGGCCCCAATGACATCCTGGTCAAGGTCCACGCCGCCGCTATCTGCGGCACGGACCAGCATATCCGCGACTGGCACCCCTGGGCCCAGAAGCGGATGACGCCGCCCGCCACCATCGGCCACGAGTTCTCCGGCGAGGTAGTGGAGATCGGCGACGCGGTCACCTCCGTGAAGGTGGGCGACCGGGTCTCCTCCGAGTCCCACATCGCCTGCAACACCTGCCAGACCTGCCGGGCGGGCCACCGCCATGTGTGCCCCAACACCCGCATCGTGGGCGTGAACCATCCCGGCGGCGGCGGATTTGCCGAATACGTGTCCATTCCCGAGGAGATAGCTTTCGTCTACAACGACGAGTCCATGCCCTGGGAGCAGCTGGCGCTGATGGAGCCCTTCGGCGTGGTGGTCCACGGGGTGATGGCCAGCCAGGTGGCGGCCAAGACCGTGGCCATCATCGGCGCCGGTCCTCTGGGCGCCATGGGCGTTCTGGCGGCCAAGGCGGCAGGTGCGGCCCGTGTCATCGTGGTGGAGCCCAACGAGGCCCGTGCCCAGGCGTCCCTGGCACGGGGCGCCGACTACATCGTGGACCCGGTCAAGACCGACCCCGTCCAGGTCATGAAGGAGCTGACCGACGGGATAGGCCCCCATGTGGCCATCGACTTCTCCGGCAGCATCCCCGGCCTGACCGCCGCCGTGCAGTATCTGCGGCCGGAGGGCCTGCTCACCAGCGTGGCGCACCCCTCCAAGCCCTTCACCTTCGACCTGACGGAGTTCGCCTACAAAGGCTGCTCCATCAAGGGCATCGCCGGGCGGAAGATGTACGAGACCTGGGAGGACATCCGGGGCCTGCTCCAGGGCGGCATCGACCTGAGCAGCATCATCAGCCATGAGCTGCCTCTGGAAAAGTTCGCCGAGGGCATGGGCTACATGGACCGGGGCGAATCCTGCAAGGTCATCCTGCACCCGTAAGCATTTGCCATCATTGAAAAAGCTCTCCCGTTTTCCTCACGGAAAGCGGGAGAGTGTTTTGTAGAATGGTATGACGGTGATATGGTCTGTTGATATCCCGGTCTGTTGGTCCATTGGCATTACCATCGGCCCCAAGAAAAAAGCAGCGTCGCCGCCGGTCAGTCCGCGTCCGGATATTCCCGGTAATACCGCTTCGGTATGAGCAGGTGATTTTTCATCTCCCGCTTGGCCCGGGTCACATCCCGGTCCCGCACCGCCTCATAAATGGCCTTGTGGGACTCGTGGGTGATGCGCAGGTAATCCGGCCGGTCCATGAAGCGCTCCCGTATCTCCACGATCATGCTGTTGACCAACCGCATCATGGCCGAGAGCATCACGTTGTGGCTGGCGACCGCCAGCGCGTCGTGGAATTCTATCTCATAGACGTGGTTGAGGGGCTCCCGCTCCATGCTCTCCAAGGCCCGCTGTAGCGCCTCCAGGTCCTCCTCCGCGGCGTTCTTGCAGGCCAGCTCCACGATGGCCACCTCGTTGATGCGCCTGAACTCGTTGAAGTCCTCCTGGATATTGTTCTGGCTGGACAGGCGCACCAGGGATATCACCTTGCGGATATACTCCGCGTCCCGGATGACCGCCTTGCGGTTGCCCCGGCTCTCGATGGTGCCCAGAAACTCCAGCACCGCCAGGCACTCCCGCAGCGAGCCCCGGCCAATGCCCAGGGTCTCGGCCAGATCCCGCTCTGAGGGGAGGACGTCCCCAAGCTGGATGGTGCCGCTCTCCATGGCGGAGATGAGGGCCTGCATCACCAGTTCCGGCACCTTCGGCGACGTGTTTTGTATTTTTTCCAACGGCATAATATCGTCCCCTTTTTTACTCTTCCACCTTACCATTTGTGACGGGGGATGTCAAGAAGACAGCCATAATTTTTGCCGGATGTCCCAGAAAATCGCCCACAAAAAAGCGTCCCACACCCTGTGAGACGCTTTCGGACGATGGGGCGCGGACACCTCCGCCACAGTGCTGCCGCGTTACTTATCCTCTGAGCCGGAAACTCCCTCTTGTTCTGTTTTCTCCCGTTCTCCCCCTAAGAGCTTGGAGCCACGCTTCATCGCGGCGATGTGGTCTTTGAACATCTGAAATCCCTGCGCCGACGCATACGGCTGGCTCCCCTTCATTCGCGTGTTATGCTGCTCGTTCATACGATCATGCCTTTCCTCATAATGTCAAACACAGCACAATGCGGACAAAGCAAAGTAAACGCCCTCTCGTCTCTTTAATTATATACCTTATGAAAGTCGATTACATCCCTTTTCCCATGAATTTTTTATGAACATTGCATTCCATTTTTTTACAAGCGTCCAATTACAGGCAGCGCCCCGGCGGAAAAAGGCTCCGCCGGGGCGTTGTTCACTTTTCCCGCCCGCCGGGAGCAGGCCGAACGGAGAGGGAGCGCACCAGCGCCTGACCGCTCTCGCACCCCAGCCACAGCAGGCCATCCTCGTCCGGGGCCGCCGTCCATACACCGTCCCGGTCAGGGTCCTGGCCCTGCACTGTGAGACGCCCGGCCTGGCCTGGGCGCACACGCACCTCCACCTCCAGCGGTCCCCGGCCCTGCACGCGATAGCTCACCCTGTCCCCCGCCCCCAGGCGGAGGAAGGGCCGCTCCTCCTCTTTCTTGGGCACGCCGCCCCGGTTGTCCCAGGGCACCGGCCCCGTATGGCCGTCCAAAAACAGGAGGCTTGCCCGGCAGGTCCTGCGAAAGTCCGCCCCCGGCACGCGCCCGCCGGAGATATCCTCCCCGTCAAAGGCCCACGCCGGTATCTCCACCGGCGGGCGGCGCATGAGGGCGCGCACCACCTCCGGGTGGTACTGTATCCGGTCCAGGCAGGCCAAAAACTCGTCAAAAATGCGCTGGGCGGTGTGGCTGTCCGGCGCCTGTCCGCCGTCCAAATACGCCCGTATCAGGTCCCACCCTTCCGGCTCGCTGAACGTCACCGGGGAGTTGGGCGTGACCATCTTTTTATAGCACCAGAAGCACCAGCCCACGCCCTGGCGCTCATACATGGGAAAGGCCGTGGTGAACCAGTCCAGGTCGTTCTCCCCGCTCTCCCCCATCCACAGAGGCGCCCTCAGCCGCCGGGCCGTCCGGATATAGCCGTCTATGCTCTCCCGGTCCGGGTCGCTCCAGTATTTGTGGAACTGCAGGGCGATGTTGTCCGCCACGTCGGCGCTCTCCAGGCCGTCAAACAGGGAAAAGTCCGTGGCCCAGTGGAGGCCCTCCCAGATGACGATATGCCGGTCCCCTGTGGCCCGTATGGCCGCCGTCAGCCGCCGGTACAGGGGCAGGAGCTGGGCGTTATACGCCGCGCCGTCCGGCCTGGGCAGGGGCTCGTTCATTAAATCGTACCCGCCCACAGCGCTCTCGTCCCGGTACCGCTCCGCCAGCATGGCCCACATAGCCGTCATCGCGTCCTGGTTGGCCCTGTCCATGAACAGCTCCGGCAGGTCACGGGAACTGTCGTCGATATTCCTTCCGGTCTGGCCGCCGGGGGCGGCGTGCATGTCCAGAAAGACATACAGCCCGTGCTTTTCGCACCACGCCACGCACTGGTCCACGTAGCGGATGCCCTCCGGGATGAACCGGACCGCCCCGTCCTCCCCCACGGAAAACAGTTTTCGGGCGTTCATGGCCAGGCGCACGGAGTTGAAGCCCTGCCCGGCCAGCCAGGCGATGTCCGCCTCGGTGATGAACCGGTCGAAGTACGTCCTCCAAAACCGCTGGGCGTACTCCTCACCGCACAGGGACAGTATCATCGCCTCCATCCGGCGGGGCCGGTCGCAGGCCTCGTACAGCCGCCACATATAGCCCTCCGGCAGCAGCCAGCCCCCCAGGCCCACGCCCCGCAGGAGCACCGGCCTGTCCCCGGCCCAAAACTGTCCGTCCTTCGCGTATAAAATGTCCATGTTACCCCTTTACGGCACCTTCGGAGATGCCCTTCAATATCTGTTTCTGGAACAGCGCGTAAAACACGATGACTGGCAGCGCCGCCAGTATCAGCGCGCTCAAAATGGCCGTCCAGTCGCTGCTGTACTGGCCGAACAGGGTGTTGGTGGACAGCAGCAGCGTATACTTCCGGCTGTCCGAGACGACCACCAGCGGCAGCAGAAAGTCGTTCCATATCCACAGGACGTTGGTGATGCAGATGGTGGCCGTGATGGGCTTGAGCAGAGGCAGTATCACCACAAAGAAGGTCTGGAGCGGGCCGCAGCCGTCAATGGCGGCCGCCTCCTCCAGCTCAAGGGGGATGCTCTTCACGAACCCGTTGTAGAGAAATATGGCCATGCTCACCCCCAGCCCGGCGTATACGAAGGCCAGCCCCAGCAGGGAGTTTTTCAGCTTCAGAAGCAGCGTCACCCGGTAGAGGGGTATCATGATGGAGCTGAAGGGTATCAGCATGGAGAAGATGAACAGCTTCAGCAGAAAGCCGGACAGCCGGGTCTTGGTCCGGCACAGCTTCCACCCCGCCAGGGCGGAAAAGAGGATGATAAGCCCCACCCCCACACCGGACAGTATAACAGTGTTTCCCAGGCTGCGCAAGTAGTGCATCTTCTCAAAGGTCCGGACGTAGTTGTCAAAGCGCACGGCGGTCGGCAGGGCGATGACGCTGGTGAGCAGCTCCCCGTTCGTCTTGAAGGAGTTCATCAGGGCCATCAAAAGCGGGAACAGAGTCACCAGCGCAGCGGCGGTCAAAAAGCCATAGACGAGGATATCCCCTATCAAACGTTTCCTTTTCACAGCTCCTGCTCCTTTCTGCCCGTCAGATAGAGCTGGAGCATGGTGATGACGAGCACGATGATAAACAGCACCGTGGATTTGGCCGTGGCGTAGCCGTAGCGGATATTGCCCCGGAACGCCTCCTCATATATGTTGATAGCCACCGACTGGGTGGCCCGGCCCGGCCCGCCTCCGGTGAGGGCATATATCACGTCGAAGACCTGAAAGCCCGCGTTCAGGGCCCAGAACACGCATATCGTCACCGCGTGGCGTATCATGGGCAGGACGATCTTCCAAAAGCTGATCCACCCTCCGGCCCCGTCAATAGCGGCGGCCTCCTTCAGCTCCCTGGGCACCCCCTGGAGCGCTGCCATGTATATGATCATCAGATACCCCACGGCGCCCCAGGCCGCCACGACGCAGATGGCGATGAATGAGTACCGGGGGTCGCCTATCCAGGACCGGTCCAGAAACTTCATCCCGTAGTTGTCCGCCAGATAGTAGAGCACCTTGGTGAAGATGAACATCCACATATAGCCGCCGATGACCATGCTTATCATGTTCGGCATGTAAAAGACCGTGCGGAAAAAGCCCTTGGCCCGCCTGCGGCTCTCGATGGCCACGGCCAGCCCCAGCGCCAGGACGTTGGAGACCACCACCATCACCGCCGTGTATTTGCAGGTGAACAGCACGGAATCCCAGTAGTACCTGTCGTGGAATATCTCGGCAAAATTCCGCAGGCCGACGAAGTCGTAATCCCGGTTCAGCCCGTTCCAGTCGGTCAGCGCGTATACCAGCCCCGCCCCCGCCGGAAACAGCTTGAACAGGGCGTAGACCACCAGGGCCGGCAGGCAAAACAGCAGCAGCGACCGGTTCGGATGTCTTCTGCTCCCCATGATTCGTTCCCCCCTTCCAGGAAAAAGGAGGGAGGAATGACATCCTCCCCCCTCGCGCAAATTGGTTCAGCTCAGGGCGTTGGCATCCTGGAATGCCTTGTCCAGGCGCTCCACGATCTCGTCCACCGTGACGGAGCCCACATAGTACTCCTGAAGCAGCCGTCCCTGCTCGTCGGTGACGGAGGAGGGCAGCACCAAGTCCTGATAGGCCCGGCCGTCGGCCACATAGGCGGAGGCGTCGGCCACCCAGGAGAACGCCTCATAGTCATGCACCGTGGCCAGGGGGTTGAAGGAGCAGGCCTGGAACAGCTCGGAGGAATCGTTCTCATCCAGCACGTAGTTGGCGAATTTCAGCGCCAGGTCCAGCTCTTCGCTCTCCGGATAGACGGCCAGGGTCGTGGACGTGGACAGGTTCACCAGCGTGCAGCCGGGGTCGTCGTTGATGGGCAGGGCGAACACGCCCAGCTGCATATCCGGGTTGGTGGTCATGATGGTGTTGGACGCCCAGGTGCCCTGGACGAACATGGCCGCCTTGCCCAGGGCGAAATCGGCCGCCCCCGCCTCGGAGCCCTCCTCCATGGCCCGGTCGGTGCCGTGGGTCATGATGAGGTCGATGACGTCAAATATCTCCCGCACCTCGTCGTAGGACCCCTGGTCGGCATACATCCGCTCCAGCCAGTCAGTGAGCTTGCCGGACACGATGTCCCCCAGGGTCAGGCCCGTCATGAGCTGGGGCACCCACTGCTCCTGGAAGGCCAGCATGAACGGCGTGTAGCCCTGCTCCTCCAGCGTGGCGCATATCGCCTCCAGGTCTGCCAGGGTCTCGGGGGCCTCCAGGCCGCACTGGGCAAATATCTCCTTGTTGTACAGCACGCCCCATGCCTGGCTCTCGATGGGCACTGCCAGGAGGGCTCCGTCCACGCTGACGGTGTCCCGCACGTTCTCATAGATCACATCGGCCAGGGGCTGCTCCGTCAGGTCGTACAGGTACCCCGCCTTGTTGTAGGTGCCGATGTTATTGGCGTGCAGGGTGAACAGGTCGGGGGCGTCGTCTCCGCTGAGCCGGGCCTGGAGGATGCTCTCGTACTGGTCGCTGCTGGGCATCTCCAGATTGACCGTGACCTGGATGTTCTCCTCCTCCAGCATCTTTTCCTCGAACTGCTTGCAGTAGGTCTCCCACTGGTCCATGTACTGGGGGAAGCTCATCATGATGTTGAGCTCCGCCTTGCGGGCCTCGCCCTTGGACGCGCCTGTTCCGGCCAGCTCCTCTCCGGCGGCAGCCGCCGGGATGACGGCCAGGGAGACCAGGACGCATACCACGAGCACCATTGACAATAGCTTTTTCATGTTTTCCTCCTTCTAAAATATTGGTGGTTTTGGGATGGTCCCATTGTAACCGGGAAGGGAGGAAAAAGCATTTTCCCTCATTGGCTTTTGGAGTTGTCATTATTTGACATCTCCCCGTCCCGCACCTCGCCGGGCGTCCGGCCGAAAAACCGCTTGAAGCTCTTGTAAAAATGCGCCTGGTCCACATATCCCACCATGGCCCCCACGTCCTTGATAGGGGCCTTATACTCCGTGATGAGCGTATAGGCCCGCCGCATACGGAGCGCCGTCACATATTCGCTGAACCCCTCCCCCTTCGCCGCCTTGAAGGCGCGGCTCAGGTATTCCTTCGTCACGTGGAAGGCGTCCGCCGTCTGCTCCAGGGATATGCCGGAGGCATAGCGCGGCTCGATGTACCGGCAGACCGCTTCCACGTCCAGGCGGCTTTTTTGCCCCTGTCCGGCCCGCATTCGGTCGATGGCCGTCTCGTACAGGTCCAGGAGAAAGTCCATCATCTCCCGCAGGGCCGTGTCCCGGCTGAACACGAACACCGTGTTCTTCCCCTGGAAGAACGCCTGCTTTTTCCGGTCGGCGTCCTGGATATACCGCTCCAGGGGGCGCAGGAGAGAATAGTATATGGCCATCAATATGGCAACGGTGGGCCGCTCGCTCTCGTGGGCGGCGACAGCCTCCGTCATGCGGGCAAAGGACTGCTCCAGCAGCGGCTTGTTCCCGGCCTGGAGGGCGGAGGCGAGCTTTTGCTGCAAAACGTCATACTGCCTCTCCCATCCCTCGGCGAAAAACCCGGCCATCATGTCCGCGCCCCCGCTCTCCTGCCGCCGCTTTTCCAGGTCCCCGGCGCAGGACGCCAGCACCCGGTCAAGCTCCTGGGCCTTCACGGGCTTGAGCAGATAGTCCCGGACCCCCAGCGTCAGGGCGCCGCGCACATAGTCAAAGCTGTCGTAGCCGCTGACGATGATGACCAGGGCGCCGCCGCCCCGCTGGTCCAGGCGTCTGACCATGTCCAGCCCGCCCATCCGGGGCATACGCACGTCCGCGATGACGATATCCGGCCGCACCTCGTCGATGAGCGCCAGGCCGGTCTCCCCGTCGGCGGCCTCGCCCACCACCTCCATGCCATAGCTGTCCCAGCGGCCCAGACCGCGTATCACGCCCCGGGCCCAGGGCTCGTCGTCGATGATGACCACCTTATACATGGCCTTCCTCCTCCCCCTCCGTCACTGCCCCCAGGCGCAGCGTGACACGCGTGCCCTGCCCCGGACGGCTTTGGATCGTCACGCCGTAGCCCGGCCCCGGATAGCGCAGCCGCGCCCTGGCCTGGACGTTGGCAAGGCCCACGTGCGCCCCCGTTTGCAGCGCCCGCTCCGCGTCCTGGTCCAGCGCCGCCCGCACGGCCGCCAGGCGCTCCGGGTCCATGCCCAGGCCGTTGTCTGTGACCTCTATCACCAGATCGTCCCCCTCCCGGGCGCTGGAGACGCCTATCTCCCAATCCCCTGTCTTGTCCAGAAGCCCGTGCTCGAAGCTGTTTTCCATCAGCGGCTGCAATATCAGCTTCGGTATCAGGCACCGCTCCGTGTCCGGGTCAATGGCGCGCTGAAAGCGCACCCGGCCCCCGAACCGCTCGTCCTGTATCATGATGTAGCAGGCCAGATACTCCAGCTCCTCCCGGAGCGTCACCATCTCCTTGGAGAAGTTCAGGCAGTAGCGCATGATGTCGCTCAGGGCCACCGTCATGCCGTAGACGTTGGCCGCGCCGCTGGCCAGGGACATGCCGCCGATGACCTGGAGGGTGTTATACATGAAGTGGGGGTTTATCTGGGCCTGCAGGGCCCTGAGCTGGGCATTGCGCTTGGCTATCTGGCTCTCGTACTGCTGGGCGATCAGCTCCTTGTTCCGGGCCATCATATATTCAAAGCTGTCCTGGAGGATGCCTATCTCATCCTCCCGCTCCTCCCCCAGCGTGCCGGAAAACTCGTTGATGGTGACGCTCTTCATCCTGTCCGCCAGCCGCCGGATGGGCAGGCTCACGGCCTTGGAATAGACCACCGAGCACACCACAGACGCCGCCACCGCCAGCACCGCCACCAGCACGCAGCTGAGGACCGTGGGCCGCAGGGCGGCCATGATGGTCTGGTTGGAAACCGTCAGCACGATGAACATCTTCCCGCCGCTGACGGGGCACAAAAACCAGAACCGGCCGTCGGCGTAGGCCTCCGTCCTGCCGCTGTCCAAAAGCTCCCCCTTGATGGCCAGCACCCGCTCCGTGTCGCACTTCCAATCCCCGCCCAGGTCGGCCTCGATGAGCTCGTCCTGGTCGTTGAACAGCAGGATGCTCTCGTCGTTTTCCGTCTCTATCTCGCTGAGGATGCGCTGGAGCTGATAGGGCCGGTAATGGATGACCGCCAGCGCCAGGGGCTGCTTGTCCTCGAACCGGACGATCTGATGGGCCGCCAGTATCTCCTGTCCAGACCGGAAGAACACCAGATTGGACTGCCGCCCGTCATCCCGCGCCTCCCACTGGGCCAGCCGGTCCCCGGTCTCGTCCAGGCTGGCCCCGGAGCGCTCCGCCGTCAGCACGGTGTCGTCCGCCAGATTGAACAGCTCGATGGAGTTGATGCTGCTGTCCATGCTGATGATGGAGTTCATGAGGGATATCAGCCGCCAGCGGGCCGAGTAATCCAGGGCGCCGTCCTTGGCGCACCAGGTCAGGATGTCCTCCTTGATGTCCTTGTCCACCTCGAACTGGTAGAACTTGTCCATGGCGTCCCCGTTGGCGATGGCCACCCGTGCCTGGAGCCAGGAGCTGCTCATCCGCCGGTCATAGATGAGCTGGTCCCGCATGGTCCTGTAGGTGATGCTCAGAGCCACCCCCGCCACCACCAGAATGGGTATGAGCGTAAAGGCCAGCATGCTGATCAGTATTTTCTTGCGGATAGACATGTTTTTCATGATCATCGGCGCCGCTCCAATACCGGCCGCGTCAGGCCGGGACGTGAATCCGTTTCCAACACACTTCCATTATAACAGGCCGCCTCCCCGGTTGCAAAATATCCGGGTTGGCGATAATTGACCTTCCGTTGTCATTTTTTGACATATACCCGTCCTGGGGGCGGCAGCGGCTTTTTGCAAGCGCCCCGATGAAAACACCGCGGCGGGTGGCCCGCCGCGGTATCGTCATGCTTTCAGCGTTATCTCCAGGACCGTGTCCGTGCTGTCCGGCAAAGGGTAGCTGTAATTGGACACCTCCCCGAAGGACACGAAGGGGATGGACTTGTACTCGCTCGTCACCCAGCCCTCCCCCCGGCGCACCGGCGTGCCGTCAGCCAGCAGCCGGACGGACAAAATGGCGTCCTTGTCCACGCCTGTCAGGGCCAGCGGCCCGATGGGCTGCTCAAACACGTGGGCGTAGAGCGTATTGCCCCGGCGGGTATAGCGGCCCCACTCCGGCTTGGGGATACCGGCGCTGTCGCAGCCATAGATGCTCTCGCCGTTTTTCTCCATCCATTGGCCCATCTGCTCCAGCACCCGGACGCTCCGCTCGTCCACCCGGCCCTCCGGGTCGGGCCCCACGTTCAGGATCATGTTACCGCCCTTGCTGACGCACTCC
The DNA here is from genome assembly GCA_947631805.1 of uncultured Oscillospiraceae bacterium. Classification (GTDB taxonomy): domain Bacteria; phylum Bacillota; class Clostridia; order Oscillospirales; family Oscillospiraceae; genus CAJOIG01. Next base: position 13,228 of record CANRNA010000014.1, read on the forward strand.
ACCAGCTTGCGGATGAGCATGGGCGCGTCCTTGTAGCACGTGTCGCCGGGCACATAGCCCCAGTTGTTGTTGATGGTGGTGCACAGCTCCCAGGGCACCGGCTCGCCCCGCACATTGCGCACGCCCTCCGGCGGGATGAGCTGCTCGGGGCTGGCGAAATCCCCCGCGTAGGCCGTGGGCGATTCCGTCACGATGCTGCCGAAGCCCTCGCCGCTGGCCTCCAGGCGGTTGTCGATGAGCACGTGGGGCTGGTGGGCGCGGACCATGGACACCAGCTCGGTGGCCCGCCATTTTTCGCCCCGCATCTCGCCGTAGGAGAAGTCGAACCACAGCAGGTCCAGCCTCCCGTAATTCGTGACCAGCTCCCGGACCTGGCCGTGCATATAGCGCAGATACCGGTCAAAGTCGATGCGCTCGTCTCTGTATGCCTCGTTGCCCCGCATGGGGTGGTTGGCGTCATGGAACTTGGGGTAATCCGGGTGGTGCCAGTCCAGGATGGAATAATACAGCCCCACCTTGAGCCCCTCCGCCCGGAAGGCGTCCAAAAACTCCCGTACAAGGTCCCGGCCGCAGGCGGTCATGCTGGTGTAATCGGTGAGCTTGGAGTCGAAAAGGCAAAACCCGTCGTGGTGCTTGGCCGTCAGCACCGCGTATCGCATCCCAGCCTTCTTCGCCATCCGTGCCCACCGGGCGGGGTCATAGTCCCCGGGCTGGAACTGTCCGGCCAGCTTTTCATATTCTGCCGCCGGGATGTGTTCCTGGCTCATGACCCACTCCCCCCGGCCCGGTATGGCGTACAGCCCCCAGTGGACGAACAGCCCGAACCGGTCATGACAAAACCACCGCACCCGCTCTCTTCTCTCATCCATGGCCATATCTCCTCCCCGCGGTCCCCCGCGTCGTAGTTGTAACTGTAATCATTATAGCATAAGACAGCCAGTTTTCAAATGGCATAGCGCACCGCCCCGGACCCATCGGTCCGGGGCGGTGATATAGCTTTTTCAAACCCAGGCGGCAAACTCCTCATCGGTGCACTTGACGTAGTGGGTGCCCTCTACCAGGTGGTTCGTGCCCTTGTCGTAGTCGATGCCGGAGGTCTTGTAGTCATAGCCCTCCGCCACCCGCTGCTTCTCCACCACCGGGTTGGGGGCCGGTATGGCGGACAGGAGGCTCCTGGTATAGGGGTGGACCGGGTGGGCGAATATCTCGTCCGTGGTGCCCGTCTCCAGAAGGTGGCCTAAGTGGAGCACCCCGATCCGGTCGGAGATATACTTGACCATGCTCAAATCGTGGGCGATGAACAGGTAGGCCGTGCCGGTCTCCTCTTGAATGTCCTTCATCAGGTTCACCACCTGGGCCTGGATGGACACATCCAGAGCCGAGATGCACTCGTCGGCGATGATGAGCTTTGGGTTCATCACCAGGGCCCGGGCGATGCCCACCCGCTGGCGCTGGCCGCCAGAGAACTGGTGGGGATACCGGCCCGCGTGCTCCGGGGCCAGGCCCACCTTGGCCAGGATGGCCCGGACCATTTCGGAGCGCTCCGCGCTGCTCTTGCACACGTGGTGGATATCCAGGCCCTCGGCGATGATGTCCTCCACCTTTTTCCGGGGGTTCAGAGAGGCCATGGGGTCCTGGAATATCATCTGCATCTGGGTGCGCAGGGCCCTCTGGTCCGCCGTCTTCATCTTCCCGGAGATGTCCATGCCGTTGAAGCGGATGGTCCCGGCGGTGGGGTCATACAGGCGTATGACGCTGCGGCCGATGGTGGACTTGCCCGAGCCGGACTCCCCCACCAGGCCGTATGTCTCGCCGGGGTAGATGACGAAGTCCACGTTCTCCACGGCCTTCACGGTGAAGGTGCGGCTCACATGGAAGTACTGCTTCAGGCCCTTCACCTGCAGGAGGGGTTCGCTGTTATAGTTCGCCGCCATGGATGCTCGCCTCCTCCTTCATCCGCTGGATACGGGTCTTCAGCTCCGCGGGCATTTCCACCTTGGGCGCCCGGGGGTCCAAAAGCCACGTGGCCGCGTAGTGCGTGTCGGTTATCTTGAACATGGGCGGCTCCGCCTTGTCGTCCACCGCCAGGGCGTACCGGTTCCGGGGGGAGAAGGCGTCGCCGGGCTTTTCGTACAGCAGGTTCGGCGGGGAGCCGGGGATGGTGTAAAGCCGCTCGTCCGCCGTCTCCAAATCCGGCATGGCGGACAGAAGCCCCCAGGTATAGGGGTGGCGGGGGTCGTAGAATATCTCGTTGATGGTGCCCTTCTCCACGATCTTGCCCGCGTACATTACGTTTACATAATCCGCTACCTTGGCCACCACGCCCAGGTCATGGGTGATATAGATGACGGAGATGCCCCGCTCCTTTTGGAGCCTGCGGATGAGCTCGATGATCTTGGCCTGGATGGTCACGTCCAGGGCCGTGGTGGGCTCGTCGCAGATGAGAAGGTCCGGGTCGCAGGAGAGGGCGATGGCGATGACCACACGCTGGCGCATGCCGCCGGAGAGCTGGTGGGGGTAGTTCTTCATCCGCTTTTCCGGATCGTCGATGCCCACCTCCCGCAGCAGGTCGATGGCCTTGGCCCGGGCCTCCGCCTTGGGGGTCTTATAGTGCCAGATCATGCCCTCCATGATCTGCTTGCCGATGGGCATGGTGGGGTTCAGGCTGGTCATGGGGTCCTGGAACACCATGGCGATGCGGCGGCCGTTGATGTGGCTGCGTATCCACTTTTTGTCCTGCTTCAAGATGTCCACGCTGGCGGGCGAGCCGTCCGCCAGGTGGTGGTAGTTGAACTGGATGGTGCCGCTGTTCACGGTGGCGTTGCTGGCCAGGATGCCCATGGCCGCCTTCATGGTGACGGACTTGCCCGAGCCGGACTCCCCCACGATGGCCACGGTCTCGCCCTTATAGAGGTCTATATCCACGCCCCGTATGGCGTGGACCACCCCGGCCGTCGTCTTGAAGGAGATGTCCAGGTCCCGTATATCAATGATCTTTTCTTTTTCGTCCATGGTCGGCCCTCACATTTCCTTCATCTTGGGGTCCAGGGCCTCCCGCAGGCCGTCGGCCACCAGGTTGAAGCTGAACATCAGCAGGGCCATGACCACCACCGGCGGGATGATCTGGAAGGGGTGGGTGGTGAAGCTGTTGTAGCCCTCGGATATCAGCGAGCCCAGGGAGCACCGGGGCACGGGGATGCCCAGGCCCACGAAGCTCAAAAAGGCCTCCGTGAAAATGGCGGTGGGGATGGAGAACATCACCTGGGTGATGATGGGCCCTATGATGTTGGGCAGTATCTCCTTGAAGATGATGAAGAACTTGCCCGCGCCCAGGGTCCGGGAGGCCAGGACGAATTCCTGCTCCTTCAGCTTCAGCATCTCCGCCCGGGCTATGCGGCTCATGCCCACCCACTCGGTGAGCATCAAAGCGAAGATGATGGTGAGCATGCCCGGCTCCAGCACCAGCAGCAGCAGCGTCACGATGACGAGCCGGGGGATGCCGTT
>CANRNA010000015.1 GCA_947631805.1 uncultured Oscillospiraceae bacterium
ACGTCCAGCAGCGTCACCTCAAAGCCCTGCTTTTTCAGCTTATCCAGGGTGTGGAGCACCGCGTGGTGCTCAAAGGCAGTGGAGATGATGTGCTTTTTCCCCTTGCGGGCGCCGATGGCCGCGCCGGAGAGGATGGCCTGGTTGTCGGCCTCGCTGCCGCCGCCGGTGAAATATATCTCCTTGGGGTCGGCGCCGATGGCCTTCGCCACCGACTCCCGGGCCCACTGGAGGGCCTCCGTCGCCCGCTGGCCGGGGGTGTGTAAGCTGGAGGCGTTGCCGTAGGTCTCGGTGAAATAGGGCAGCATGGCCTTCAGCGCTCTGGGGCTCAGCGACGTGGTCGCCGCGTTGTCCGCGTATACATACATAACAGATGACCCACCTCTCTGGTGTTAAATTCAGCCATGGGGTAGTATAACCCCTATTTCCTAGTATGTCAACGGGTTTTTCAATATTTCCTATTCAATTATAGGAAAAAGCGGAGGCCGGGCCTCCGCTTTTGGCGTTATTCTGCCTGTCTCACGAGCCTATCTGCAAAAACAGGTCGTTGCACAGATTGCCCGTGGCGTTGAAGGTGGCCGCCTCGAATATCACATCCTGGACCCCGTAGGTCTCCACCATGTGGGAGACGGTCTCGTCGGTGTATCGGAAGTCCACCCAGTAGGTGTACTCATAGTGGTCCACCAGCCAGGGGATAAAGGCGTTGCCGTAGGAGTCTTTGATGATCATCACGGCGCTGCCGTCGGTGATATCGGGGTTGTGGAGGCTGCTGAAGGGCTGGTCCGCGGCGGAGAAGATGCAGTACCACTCCGAGTCGGGGTAATCGAACATGTCGTTGATGATGCGCCAGTCGTATTCCGACCCGTCCCGCTGGACCATGTGCATATCCCGGTCGTTGGGGTCGTCCGCGTTGACGCACATGGGATACCAGGCGTTGACCGTGTCCGGGTTGACGGTGAGCTGGGGGGACTTGTTGCTGCTGGTGTAATAGCTGCCCAAATACTTCCCCGCCCCGAAGGAGCCGGTGCGGAACTGGTCCAGGGTGTGGGGCGTCCAGCCCTTGGCCTGGCAGTACACCTGGTAGGCGTAATAGGCCCCCAGCTGGGTCCAGTGGTGGTCGGTGCGGAAATAGATATACTCCGCGTTGTGCTGGCGCAATGTGTCATAGACCAGGATGGGTGTGATGCCCTTGTCCAGCTGGGCCGCCACGTATTGGATGGCCGCGCCCTCGTCGCTGCAGCCCATATCCTCCCGGACCGCCTCGTCCAGCATGACGCTGGCGCTGATGGGCACGTTCATCACGTACATATTCACCTTGTCCCCGATGTTCTTGTATATCTGGTTCATGGTGGACACGTAGGCGTCCGCGCCGCTCTGGCTGAAGCCGTAGGTGCCATAGGCGGCGTTGCCGGTCACGTACACGCTGCCGCTGAACTCCCCTATCTCGTGGACCGTGCCGTCGGGGATCGGGGTGGCGGTGGGCGTGGGGACGGGGGTGGGCTGGGCGTCCTGCTCCGGCTGGGCGTCCTGCTGGGGCAGGGCGTCCAGGTCCGGTATCTCGTCGGCGGTCACGGTACCGCCGATGAGCTGGGTGGTGCGTATGCCGTAATGGCTCTCCACGGCCTGGTCGGCGGAGATAAGGTCCTCCCGCATGGGATAGGTGTCCGCGTACCAGGTGTCCAGGCCGCTGAAATAGCTGCCGTCCCACAGGGCGGCCAGGGTCATGGCCGGGGGCTTCGTCAGCTCCCGCTTTTCCACCATGGAGGTCTTCGGCCTGGGCCACACCAGTCCCACCAGGCACAGCAACCCCAGCGCCACGGCGAAGACCCCTATCTTCATATATCCCAGGACCCGGTCCTGTCTCTCTCTGTCAAACATGACGCGCCCTCCCCGTCAAAACTGGAAGTAGAGGAAGGGGTTATAGCTGTCCCCCACCAGAGCCATCGCCGCCGCCAGGAGCAGCAGCACCGGATGGACCAGCTCCCACACGCCGTTGAGCATATAAAACACCTCGCTCCGCCCGGCCAGGCGCTCCAGGGCCCGGCGCAGCCCCTTCCCCACCGGGGTGCAGGCCAGGGCGCAGAAGGCCAGGAAGTAGACGTTGTTTTGAAACAGCAGCTTCACCCCGGTGCTGGTAAAGCCGTTGTGGTTGAGGCCGAACAGCCCCTTCACCGCCGTGCCCAGCAGGGCCGGGTCGGTGAATTTGAAGATGATCCAGCTGAACATCACCAGCGCCAGCACGGCTATATGCCTGAGCAGGCCGGAGCGGCGCCGCCGTCCGTCCTGGCCCCCCAGCACATACCGCTCCACCGCCAGGAGCACGCCGAAGTACAGCCCCCAGAAGATGAAGTTCCAGCTGGCCCCGTGCCACATGCCGGTCAGAAACCATACCACGAACAGGTTCACCAGCTGCCGCCCCCGGGAGCAGCGGCTGCCCCCCAGGGGGATATACACATAGTCCCGGAAAAAGGAGCTCAGGGAGATATGCCACCGCCGCCAGAACTCGGTGATGGAGCCGGAGACGTAGGGATAGTTGAAGTTCTCCCGGTAGTGGAACCCGCACATGAGCCCCATGCCGATGGCCATGTCGGAATAGGCGGAGAAGTCCAGATATATTTGCAGCGTGAAGGCGGCGGCCCCCAGCAGTATGCCCATGGCGGGCTGGGCGGCCAGGGCCTGTCCGTCCGTCACCAAGAGCTGGTCGGCGATGACGGCGCAGCCGTTGGCCAGCACCGCCTTTTTCGCCAGCCCCACGGTGAACCGGCTGATGCCCGCGCCCACCTCGTGAAGATCGGTCCTCCGCTGGAGGATGTCGTGGTTCACGTCCTTGTAACGGACGATGGGCCCGGCGATGCACTGGTGGAACAGGCTGGCATACAGCAGCACCAGCCAGTACCGGCGCTGGGCCTTCACGTCCCCCCGGTACACGTCCACCACGTAGCTGATGAGCTGGAAGGTGTAAAAGGATATGCCGATGGGCAGGGCGATGTCCGGGATGACCTTGGGCACCCCGAAAAGGCCCTGGAAGTTCCGCAGGAAAAAGCCCGTGTACTTGAATACCCCCAGTATCAGCAGGCACAGGCTCACCGTGGCGATGAGCAGCAGCTTTCTCCGCCCGGCGTCCTCTCCCGCCGTGTGGATGAGCGCCGCCCCGCCCCAGCAGATGAAGCTCATTCCCAGCAAAAGCAGCAGATACCGGGGCCCCGCCCAGCTGTAGAACACCAGCGAGAACACCAGCATTGCGATATTTTTCGCCTTGGGCGATTTTAGGACCAGCTGAGAGAGCAGGTTCGCCGGTAAAAACACGCAGACGAACAGCATACTGGAAAATACCACAGCCCCACCTCTTATGCACATTTATTATGTCATTTTACATAATACTTCAATCCTCTCCAAAAATAAAGAGGGAAAATGTAATTTTTTGCCCCTCTCTGTCCCTTCCACCCGCTCCTCTCCCACGGGCATGAAAAAAGCATCCCCCGGCCGCGGCCGGGGGATGGGATGAGCGGCGATATATCAGCCCTTGACGCCGCCCGCCGTCAGGCCGCTGGTCAGGTGCTTTTCGATGCACATGAACAGGATGACCACCGGGATGGTCGCCAGCAGGGACGCGGCGAACAGGTTCTGCCACTCGATCATGTTGAAGGAGGAGAACTGGGTGATGCCCACGGTGATGGGCCGCTTGGTGGCCGTGGAGATGAGCACCGTGGAGATGGTATACTCGTTCCAGGCATTGATGAAAATGAATATCAGCGTCGTCACGATGCCGGGGGCCGCCATGGGTATCAGCACCCGGACAAGGGAGCCCACCGTGTTGCAGCCGTCTATCTTGGCCGCCTGCTCCATCTCCGGGGAGATGGACACGAAGGTGCCCCGCAGCAGCCATATTGCAAAGGCCTGGTTGAAGGCGGCGTTGATGAACATCAGCCCCACCACCGAGTCGTACAGGTGCAGGGCGCTCATGAGCTGGGATATGCCGATGAGCAGCACCACCGGGGAAAACATCTGGCTGACGATGACGAATCCCAGGAAGATATTCTTGCCCTTGAAGCACATCCGGGCCATGGCGTATGCCGCCGGGATGCCGCACAGCAGGGCGATGGCCGTGGCCCCGCCCGCGATGAGCAGGGAGTTGCCCAGATAGCGCAGCACGCCCCGGTCGATGATGTGTGCCAGGTTCTCAAAGCGCCACTGGACCGGGAACAGGTGGAGAAAATCGCTGTCGTTCGTCTCGGCAATGGACCGGAAGCCGGTGACCAGCATCACGTAATAGGGGTACAGGATGAAAACGCACAGAGCGATAACGAAGGCATACAGCACCCCCCGCATTACGGTGTGCCGGATGGCCCCCCGGCGCAGCTGGATGCCCGCCGCCATCATGGCCCCGGCGCAGGGCAGCACTAGCCACACGGTGCCGGTGTTTTTGAATTTCAGGCCGTCCAGCATGTCCTCCAGGGCCTCTCCCCCCTGGCCGTCGAACAAAAATCCGTCCAGGGCGCTGAACAGCGCCTCCTTGCCGTCGGTGAGAAGGCCCTCTATGTACAGCCCCACCCGCCGGGACATGAGCACCGTGTTCACCATGAAGAACACCGGCACTAATACCATGGCGATCAGGGCCAGGTAATAGGACGCCGACCGGAAGGAGGCCGACCGCCCGTCCAGTTCCCTGTAGGGCTCGTCTATGGAGCCTATGGTGCCCGCCGCGGCGCAGGCCGCGCTCATCGCCAGGCACAGCAGTATGCCCAGCAGCACCCATGCGGACCCAATGCCCGCCCCCAGGAAGGACCAGCCGGTCCGGGTGAAGGTATTGTCCACGGAAAAGGCCACCATGGAGGTGGTCTCCCCCTTGGAGTTGGTCCGCTCCGTTACCGATTCGCTGACCGACACCTCCATGCCGGAGGCCCGGTACTCCTCCGCCACGGCGTCCACCTCCGCCCGGACCTCCTGGTACTTCTCGTCTCCCACGAAGGTGTTGGCGGATTTTTTCGTGTACACGCTGGAGGTGAACCGGTACGCGGGCAGGCTCAGCAGCACGGCCACCGCCGCCAGGGCCAGGAACAGGAGGGCCAGGGCCGTCCGGTTCCTCTTTCCAACGGTCTTACGGTCGTTCACAGGTCCTCCTCCTTTCGCATGACGCTCACCATGTACACCCCCGCGCACAGGCACAGCACCAAAAATCCGATGACGGACAGGGCCGTGGCGGGTCCCTTCTGCCGGTTGTAGTAGTTGAGCATGTACAGGTATGTGACCAGGGTGTCCGTCTTGTTGGCGGGCGCTCCCTTCGTCATGGTGTAGACGATGGGGAAGGAGTTGAACACGTAGATGATGTTCAGCACCGTGCTCACCGTGAGACTGGGCTTCACCAGGGGCACCGTGATGCGCCACAGCTTATCCCAGTAGCTGGCCCCGTCTATGTCCGCCGCCTCGTAGAGGGTGGAGTCGATGCTCTGCAGGCCGCTGAGCACGCAGAACGTGACGAAGGGGATGGTGACGAAGATGCCCACGCCGCACTCCCATATAAACTCGATCTGATAGCTGGAGCGCCAGTTGATGGCCTCCTTGATGATGCCCAGATTCAGCAGGATGTTGTTCAGGTTGCCGTACTCATACTTGATGATGTAGTTCCACACAGACGCCTGGATGACTAGGGAGGTGGCCCAGGGCAGCACCAGTATGGCTCTGGCTATTTTCCGGCCGTGGAATTTCTGGTTGAGCACCATGGCGATGATGAACCCGAGCACCGTGCTCAGGCCCACCACGGACACCACCCAGTACAGGGTGTTGAGCATGACCGTCTTGAAGGCGGGCAGGCCGATGGCGTCCCGGAAATTCTTAAAGCCCACGAAGCCGCCTACGACGCCGGATTTGGACACCTCGCTGAAGGCCAGCTTGAACACGATCACAATGGGGAATATGACAAAGACCGCCATCAGTATGATGCTGGGCAGCAGCCAGATATAGGGTTTTATCTTGTTTTGCAGGGTCTTATTCACGTCTCACCCTTCCTTCCGCAAAATGCCAGTGGCGTGGATAAAAGAGGGGCCGGACCAGAGGTCCGGCCCCCGAAATTCGCTGTGTTCAGGCTTCCGCGGCCGATATCATTCGGCCTCGGCGGCAGCGGCCTCAACCTGGGCCACGATGGTCTCCTGAAGCGCGTCCAGCTCATCCTGAATGGAAGCGCCGGTCAGCGCGTTCTGCTCCGCGGCAATGACGCCCTGCTTGACAGCGTCCCACTCGCTCAGAGAGGTGGGATAGAACCGGCAGCCGTCCAGCACGTCCAGCCACGTGGCGAAATCGGGATTCTCGGCCACCAGGGACTCCACGGAGGAGTTGACGGCGGGCAGGAAGCCCTCCATGCTGACCCAGCCCACATAGTTCTCGGGAGCATAGAAGAACTCCGCGAACTTGCCGATGGCCTCGTCACGGGCGGCCTGGTCGGGGTCATTCTCGTCCTTGAAGGCCATGATGCGGTCCATGATCGCAACGCCCATTGTGCTGCCGTCGCTGGTGGGGATGCCGGAGTAAGCCATGTTCACCTCGGAGTCCTTTTCAGCGCAGTAGGTGTCCATATTGTTGGGGCCAATGAGCATGGCCATGTCGCCGGCGGCGAACATGTCCTGCAGGTCATAGCGGGTCTGGGTAGCGGGGTTGGGGTTGGTGTAGCCGTTCTCCACCAGGCCCAGCGCGAACTGGATGGCCTCCACGTTCTCAGCGCTGTTGAGGGTCCAGTTGTTCTCCCCGTCGATGAAGCTGCCGCCGTTGCCGCTGATGTAATAGGCAAAGGCCGCCTGGCCCTCGTCGGTGGTCATGTCGATGCCCCAGGGATAGACCTTGCCGTCATAGAAGTCCAGGATGGTCTGGCAGGTATCCTCCAGCTCAGCCCAGGTGGTGGGAGGCTCGATGCCCATCTCCTCGAACATGTCCACATTGTACCACAGGGCGCGGACAGACGCCAGGTCGGGCACGGCCCACACGGTGTCGTCGATCACGGACTGCTCGATGAACGCGGGGAAGAAGTCATTGTAGAGGTCGTCCGGGCACCACTGGCTCACGGGCTCCAGCAGGCCGTCGGTGGCGTAGTTGGCGAACACGTCGATGTTCAGGATGTCCAGCTTGCCGTCGGCGATACGGGTATCAGCCACGGTGTAGACGTCGTTCCAGGACACGACCTCCAGGTTCAGCTTGATGCCGGGGTTCTCGGCCTCAAATTTGTCTACGAAGTTGGTCCCGTTCATGCCGGAGCCCAGGAACCAGTCCTCCGTATTGGGGCCGTACTGGCAGATGATGACGTCCAGGGTGATCTCGTCGTCCGCCAGAGCGGCGACGGAGCCCAGGGAGACCATCATGACCAGCACGAGAAGCATTGCCATAACTTTTTTCATTTCGCGTATCTCCTTATTAAAATTTATAAGACGGGCGGTATCGGATGCCCCTTCTTACCGTATATGGTACCGCCGGAGCGGCACCTTCATTGTAAAGGACACACGCGCTTTATTATAGAAATATCAAACAAATAATAGAAAAATATTTCGCTCTGCCTTGTATATCTGCACAATTCGCAAGAAAAGCCTCCGTTTTGTGCAATATTCGCCTAAAATCCCGAGAGAAATGCCGGGGATATTTTGCACAGGCCACAAAATATCCCCGGCGCTATTCGGTTTTTTATTCCCGGCGGGCCTTTCTGTAGGCGCTGGGCGTCATCCCCACGGCGGCGCGGAACACCTTTGTAAAGTAGTTATAGTCACTGTAGCCCACAGCCGCCGCCACGGCGGAGATGGGGGCGTCTCCCTCCAGGAGCATGGCCTTGGCTGCCTGGATGCGCCGGTCCGCCACCGATTGTATGACGGAACACCCCCCCGGCAGGCGCCTCGCCAGGGCGCACAGCTTGGTGGTGCCCATGCCCAGGTCCGCCGCTATCCGCTTCAGGGTCAGATTCTCCCGGAAGTGGGCGTCCAGATACATCTCCAGCCGCTGCATGTCCGTGTACTCCGCCGAGCGGATGATGCCCTCCTGGAGGATATAGGCGGTCAGGGCCTGGAGTATCTCCCCGTAGGCGGTGGTCTCCTGGAACGAGTACTGACGCAGGGCCCAGAAGGCCTCCCGCAGGGCCTTCTTATCCCCCTCGTACCAGCCCAGGGCCTGCTCGGTCCGCTCCCACTGCCGCTCCATGGGGGAGTTATCCAAAAACTGGCCGAAGGACAGGTAGGCGATGGGCAGCCCGTTTTCGTACAGGGGCAGCGCCGCCTCACACAGCCCCAGATGGCACCGGTAGCGGTAAAGGCCCCCGGCCTGGACGCAGGCCCGCACGGCCTGGGCGTCGCACGCCTCGCACCGGCGGTGGCCCTCCGGGTCGGCGTTTATCAGGTGGCAGAAGGTCTGGTGGCCGCCGAATATCTGGATGTCCCGCCCCTCCCCGTCAAAGATGCTGGTCTTCAGGCCCGTGAAGGTCTGCAGGTCCTCCACCAGCCGCAGGAGCTTATCCGTGTTGAACAGTATCTTCATCCCCGCGCCCTCCGAAGGCGCGCGCCGGGGCTCTCGTCCCGGCGCACACACAGTATTTTCATCCCATTCCCGCTGACAGCCTGGCCACCACGGCGGCCATCTGCTCCCACTTGCTCTCCATGTCCGCCACCAGCTTGAACTGGGTCCGGGCCCGGTCCAGATTGTGCTCTGGCCGGTGGATGGAGAAGTATTTGTCCCCCTCCAGGTAGTCGGTCAGAAACCGCACCCCGCACTCCAGGGTCATCAGCTTCGCCCCCAGGGGCAGGGTCTCCCGCTCCCGGGCGGTGAGCCCCGGACAGGCGGTGAGAAAGCCACGGGTGAAGGTCTCGTAAGCGCCCAGGTCCATCTCCATCCGGCTCAGGTCCTTCTCGTCCTCGGGGGCGGTGGCCGCGCCGAAGCGGATGGAGTCGCCGAAGTCGTAGGCGGCCAGGCCGGGCATCACCGTGTCCAGGTCTATGACGCACAGGGCCTTGCGGGTCCTGGCGTCCAGCATCACGTTGTTGAGCTTGGTGTCGTTGTGGGTCACGCGGGTGGGCAGCTCGCCGGAATCCCGCATCCGCTGGAGGACGCCCGCCTCCTCCTCCCTGGCCAGGACGAAATCCGTCTCGGGTCCCACCTCTTTGGCCCGGCCGCACACGTCCGCCTCCAGGGCGGCCCGGAACTTTCTGTACCGGTCTGGGGTGTTGTGGAAGTTGGGGATGGTCTCATGCAGGCTCCCGGCGGGAAAATCGGCCAGGCGGCGCTGGAAGGTGCCGAAGGCTACGGCGCTCTGATAGAAGTCCTCCGGCGTCTCCGGGGCCTGCAGGCAGATGCTGTCCTCCACAAAGTCGTAAAGCCGCCACACCTCGCCCTTGTCGTCTTTGGCGTACAGCCCCCCGTTTTTGGCCGGGTTCAGCCGCAGCACCTCCCGGGGGTCGCTGGTCTGCCGGGCCAGAAAGGCGGTGACGGCGATGACGTTCTCCATCAGCCCCTCCGGGTCGGGGAAGACCGCGTTGTTGAGCCCCTGGAGGATATAGCGGCGGCCCGTGTCCGTGCCCACCAGGTAGGTGTGGTTGATATGGCCGCAGCCGTGCACCTCGCAGGTGACGGCCCTGCCCCCTGTGACAAACAGTTCGATGGCTTTTTCCATTTTCATCCCTCGTGTGTGTGATAATGATTATCTGATGGCGAAACGCCATAAGGCGTTGCGCCGAGCCGCTTTGCGGCTGAAGCAAAACAGCGTAGCTGTTTTGCCAGATTCATTGCAATGGACATCGCGCAAATGATCTTTGGATCATTTGCGGCCAAACGTGTCGTTTGGCCGCAAAAACATTCGTTTTCGCCCTGCGATGATCATTATCGGCGCACATTATAACGTATTTCATCCGGGAAGGGAAGTCCCTTCTGTAAAAAATCTGGGTTTTACACGACAGGTCCCCCCATCCCGGGCCCGGAACTGTGAAAGGCAACAGTGATGCGGGCGGATAATTTTACTTGCTATTTGCCGCCGGATAGCTTATACTATATTTTGTGTTTTTATGGGCAACGTCCCGCTCCATGGAGCGGTATCACAACAGAGAACAGATGAGGAACGTGCGATGACAAAGTACATTTTCGTGACCGGCGGCGTGGTCTCCGGTCTAGGCAAGGGCATCACGGCCGCCTCCCTGGGCAGGCTCCTGAAGTCCCGCGGTCTGAAGGTAGCCGCCCAGAAGCTGGACCCCTACATCAACGTGGACCCCGGCACCATGAGCCCCTACCAGCACGGTGAGGTATACGTCACCGAGGACGGCGCGGAGACCGACCTGGACCTGGGCCACTACGAGCGGTTCATCGACGAGGACCTGAACAAGTACTCGAACCTGACCACCGGCAAGGTGTACTGGAACGTGCTGAACAAGGAGCGCCGGGGGGAATACCTGGGCTCCACCGTGCAGATCATCCCCCACATCACCAACGAGATAAAGGAATTTATCTACAACGTGGGCAAGAAGACCAACGCGGACGTGGTCATCACCGAGATAGGCGGCACCACCGGCGACATCGAGAGCCAGCCCTTCCTGGAGGCCATCCGCCAGGTGGGCCACGAGGTGGGCAAGGAGAACTCTCTGTACATACACGTGACGCTGGTGCCCTTCATCCGTGGCAGCGACGAGCACAAGACCAAACCCACCCAGCACTCCGTCAAGGAGCTCCAGGGCATGGGCATCGCCCCGGACATCATCGTGCTGCGCTCAGACGAGCCCATCCGGGACGACACCATCTTCCGCAAGATCGCCATGTTCTGCAACGTCAAGCCCGAGTGCGTCATCGAAAACCGCACGGTCCCCGTGCTGTATGAGGCGCCCCTCATGCTGGAGGAGAGCGACTTCTCCCTCATCGTCTGCCGGGAGCTGGGCCTGTGGACCAAGGCCCCGGACCTGCTGGAGTGGCAGGCCATGGTCCGCTCCATCCACTCCCTGCGCCACACCGTCACCATCGCCCTGGTGGGCAAGTACGTGCAGCTCCACGACGCCTATCTGTCCGTGAACGAGGCCCTCAAGCACGCGGGCTACGCCAAGGGCACCAGCATCGACCTGCGCTGGATAGACTCCGAGACCGTGACGGAGGACAACTGCGCCCAGGTGTTCGCCGGGGTGGACGGCATCCTGGTGCCCGGCGGCTTCGGCAACCGGGGCATCGAGGGGAAGATCGCCGCCGTCCGCTACGCCCGGGAGAACGCCATCCCCTATCTGGGCCTGTGCCTGGGCATGCAGACCGCCGTCATCGAGTTCGCCCGCCACGTGGCGGGCCTGACCGGGGCCAACTCCCGGGAGTTCGACGAGTACGCCCCCCACCGGGTCATCGACTTCATGCCCGGCCAGAACGACGACATCGACAAGGGCGGCACCCTCCGCCTGGGGGCCTATCCCTGCCATATCATGCCCGGCACCATCATGGAAAAATGCTACGGCGCCTCGGAGATATCCGAGCGGCACCGCCACCGCTACGAGTTCAACAACGACTACCGCCAGGTGTTGGAGGACGCGGGCCTCGTCATCAGCGGCCTGTCCCCGGACGGCCGCCTGGTGGAGACGGTGGAGGTGCCCGGTCACCCCTTCTTCGTGGGCGTCCAGTTCCACCCCGAGTTCAAGAGCCGCCCCAACCGGCCCCATCCCCTGTTTCTGGGCTTTGTGTCCGCGGCCCTGGCCCGGAGCGGAAAAGACTGACCTGTCAGGAGGCAGCATGATATGAAGGACATCTACGAAAATCCCCTGTGCGCCCGTTACGCCTCCCGCCAGATGCAGCACATCTTCTCCCCCGACTTCAAGTTCTCCACCTGGCGGAAGCTGTGGATAGCCCTGGCGGAGAGCGAGCAGGAGTTGGGCCTTCCCATCACCGACGAGCAGCTCGACCAGATGCGGGAGCACATTTACGACATCGACTACGCCAAGGCCGCGGACTATGAAAAACGTCTGCGCCACGACGTGATGGCCCACATCCGCACCTACGGGGACGCCTGCCCCAAGGCAAAGGGCATCATCCACCTGGGGGCCACCTCCTGCTATGTGGGGGACAACACCGACATCATCCAGCTCCGGGAGGCCCTGCTGCGGATACGGAAGCTGCTGGTAAACGCCATGGCCGCCCTGGCGGACTTCGCCGGGAAAAACAAGGACATCCCCACCCTGGCCTACACCCACTTCCAGGCCGCCCAGCCCACCACCGTGGGCAAGCGCGCCTGCCTGTGGCTGCAGGACTATCTGATGGACTTAGAGCGCCTGGAGTTTGAGTTGGACCGGCTGAAGCTTTTAGGCTGCAAGGGCACCACCGGCACCGGGGCCAGCTTCCTGGAGCTGTTCGGCGGCGACGGGGAGAAGGTCCTGCGCCTGGAAGAGCTCATCGCCGAGAAGATGGGCTTCGCCGCCTCCATGCCCGTGTCCGGCCAGACCTACTCCCGCAAGGTGGACGCCTTCGTCCTCAACGTGCTGGGGGGCATTGCCCAGAGCATGTACAAAATGGCCCAGGACCTGCGGCTCATGGCCCATGAGAAGGAATTCGACGAGCCCTTCGAGACCGAGCAGGTGGGCTCCTCCGCCATGGCCTACAAGCGCAACCCCATGCGCTGCGAGCGGGTGTGCTCTCTGAGCCGGTACGTGATAAACACCGTGGCCAACACCGCCGACACCGCCGCCGCCCAGTGGCTGGAGCGGACCCTGGACGATTCGGCCAACCGGCGCATCACCCTGCCGGAGGCCTTCCTGGCCACGGACGGGGCCCTGACCCTGGTCATCAACGTGATACGGGGCGGCCGGATCTATCCCAAGGTGATGGAAAAGCACCTGGGCGAGGAGATGCCCTTCATGGCCACGGAGAACATCCTCATGCACGCCGTCACCATGGGCGGCGACCGCCAGGAGCTCCACGAGGCCATCCGCCAGCACGCCCAGGCCGCCGCCGTGAAGGTGAAAATGGAGGGCGGCGACAACGACCTGCTGGACAGGCTTCTGGCCGACCCGGCCTTCCATCTGACCAGGGAAGCTCTGGGCGAGGTGCTGGACGTGCGCAAATTCGTGGGGCTGGCCCCGCAGCAGACGGAGGCGTTTCTGGCCCGGTACGCCCGGCCTGTGCTGGAAAAGTACGCCGACGAGCTGGGCGTGGAGGCCGAGACGAACGTATAACGATCGCTCACGCGATAGAGATAAGGAGAGATAGCATCATGATCACAGCAGTCGTAGGGATAAACTGGGGCGACGAGGGCAAGGGCCGGATGGTGGACCTGCTCAGCAGCCAGTATGACATCGTCTCCCGCTATCAGGGGGGCAACAACGCCGGTCACACGGTGGTCAACGAGCGGGGCAAATTCATCTTGAATCTGCTGCCCTCCGGCATCCTCCGTCCGGAGACGGTGAACGTCATGGGCCCCGGCATGGTCATCGACCTGGGCCACCTGGCCGGGGAGATAGGCCGTCTGCGGGAAAAGGGCGTCCATATCGGCCCCGACAACCTGAAAATCAGCGACCGGGCCACGGTCTGCATGCCCTATCACCCCCTTCTGGACGGCCTGGAGGAGGACCGGATGGGGGCCAAGAAGCAGGGCTCTACCCGCCGGGGCATCGGCCCGGTGTACTCGGACAAATATATGCGCAAGTCCATCCGGGTGGGCGACCTGCTGTTCCCAGAGGTGCTCCGGGACAGGCTGGCGGACATCGTGGAGTGGAAAAACCTCACCGTCCACAACGCCTACGGCCACGAGGCGCTGAGCGTCACGGCCATGTATGACTGGCTGATGGAGAACGGCGGCCCCCTGGTGGAGAACATCTGCGACACCACCGGCTACCTGACCGACGCTCTGGACAGCGGCAAGAGCCTTCTCCTGGAGGCCCAGCTGGGGGCCCTCCGGGACCTGGACTTCGGCATCTTCCCCTACACCTCCTCCTCCTGCACCCTGGCCTCCTTTGCCCCCATCGGCGCGGGCGTCCCGGCCAGGAAGCTGGACAGCGTGGTGGGCATCACCAAGGCCTACTCCTCCGCCGTGGGGGGCGGCCCCTTCGTGTGCGAGTTCTCCGGGGACGAGGCCCACGCCCTGCGGGAGGCAGGCGGCGAGTACGGCGCGGCCACCGGCAGGCCCCGGCGTGTGGGCGGCTTCGACGTGGTGGCCAGTCGCTACGGGGTGCAGATGCAGGGCGCCACGGAGCTTGCCCTGACGAAGCTGGACGTGCTCAGCGGCTTTGAGAAGATACCCGTGTGCGTGGCCTACGAGTACCAGGGCCAGCGCATCGACGCCTTCCCCTTGGAGCCGATCCTGGAGCAGTGCAAGCCCATATACGAATACCGGGAGGGCTTCTCCGGCGACATCACCGGCTGCCGGAAGTTCGCCGACCTGCCCCGGGCCGCCCAGGCGTATATCCGCTACCTGGAGGAGGCGGTGAACTGCTCTTTCACCTACATCTCCGTGGGCGCGGACCGGGACCAGTACATCTACATGGGATAAATCTAATAGTTGTCAGGGGGAGACGCTCAAAGCCGTCTCCCCCTTTGCTGTTTGCAAAGCAGATTTACAAATTTGAATCTATCTGAGCAGCTTACCACGAAAAAACTGTTCCTGAAAGGCTATCTTTTCGAGTATGAACTCATCCGGATAATCTTTACCGTCCGCCGATACGATCCATTTATCTTCAATGTCATCAAACCTGCGGTATACGGCTATAACACGTCCCTCAAACGTGTTTTCAGGAACATCAGCGCCCAAAAGATAAATATCCTGTTCTTCACCGTCCTCCGCAAAAACATTTTTGACGTATCCGTAGTTTATCGGATAAACCATTTCCTTATGGTGAGGGTGGCAGCTGCCGATGGGTCTGTCAATGATCCCACAGACTTTACAGCCAATTATTTCCGGATAATCGCTGCGCATAATACTCCTCCAAATACCGAGCTGTCACTCTGTCGGGTCATGCTATAATGTGGCATGTCTTGCGGTCCCGGCGTCAGCCGGGAGCAAAACGGCTTCAATCAAATTATAATAGCCGCCTTGTGGCTATTATAGCACACAGAGGAAGCCTCCTCAAGATGACCGCCTATTCCCGATGTGCAAGGGGAGGCGCCGAGCGAAGCGGGGCGAAGGGGTCATTATCAGTTTTCCCGCCGGGCGCGGGCTTTTTTGTTTACAATACGCATTTACAAAGCCGTACAAAGCGCGTATAATGCGCTCAGTTCAAAGCTTCATGGGAAAGGGGAGATCATCATGAGAGACTACAAAGAGGAATTTGAAAAGCGGGTGGCCTTCATCCGGGACACCCTGGCCGCCAGCGGCCAGAAGGGCATCGTATACGGCAACTCCGGCGGCAAGGACTGCGCCCTGGTGGGCATTCTCTGCAAGGCCGCCTGTGACGATACAGTGGGCATACTCATGCCCTGCGCCTCCAAGCGCAATTTCAGCATTGACCTTCAGGACGGAAAAGAGGTCGCAGAAAAGTACGGCATCGAGACGCGCCTGGTGGACCTGACCCCGGTCCGGGAGGCGGAATTGAAGGCCCTGGAGGGCGTGACGGACATGTCCCCCGCCGCCATCGCCAACATCGCCCCCCGGCTGCGGATGACCACCCTGTACGCGGTGGCCGGGGCGGAGGGCCGCCTGGTGGCCGGGACCGGCAACCGGAGCGAGGCCTACATGGGCTACTTCACCAAGTGGGGAGACGGGGCCTACGACTTTGACCCCATCGCGGACCTGACCGTGACAGAGATATACGAGTTTCTGGCGTATCTGGACGCCCCCATGTCCGTCCGCACCAAGGCCCCCTCGGCGGGGCTTTTCGAGGGGCAGACCGACGAGAGCGAGATGGGCATCACCTACGCCGCCATAGACAAATTCCTCCTCCAGGGCGAGGCCAGCGACCGGGACAAGGCCGTCATAGAGCGCTTTCACCGGATCAGCGAGCACAAGCGCCGCCCCATGGTCACCTATCCCGGATGAGCGTGCGGGATATGGACGCCGCCCGGCTGACCGAGGCCGTGGCCAGGCTGTATGTCCAGGCGTGTCTGCGCCTGCCGGAGAGCGTGAAGGCGAAGCTGTACGCCTTCGGGAACCCTTACATCATTGAGAATTTTGAGAAAAACGGCGATCTGCCCCTGTGTCAGGACACGGGCATGGCCGCCGTGTACCTGGAGATAGGCCAGGACGTACACCTGACCGGCTCCATCCCCGCGGCGGTGGACGAGGGCGTCCGCCGGGCAGTGAAGGAGGGGTATCTGCGCTCCTCCATCGTGGCGGACCCCCTGCGCCGGACCAACACCGGGGACAACACCCCCGCCCTTATCTCCACCGA
>CANRNA010000016.1 GCA_947631805.1 uncultured Oscillospiraceae bacterium
CCTCAAAGCCCGCTACCAGCTCCTCCACCGTCGCCTGGTCTCCCCAGCCGCCGATGGCGTACGTCCACAGCGTGATGGTCGTCTCCGGAGCGGTCTCCTCCGGCTCTTCCTCTTCCGGTTCCTCCGCGGCTTCGGGCTCTTCCGCGGCCTCGGGCTCTTCTTCCTCCGTCAGGACCTCCGCCGCAGCCGCGATGGCAGACTCGGTCACAGCCTCGGCCACGTCGCCCACGACCTCGGTGATGACCTCAAAGCCAGCGGCCTTATTGGCGTTGGCCGCGAAGGTGGCCAGCTCTTCGGCCGGGTCACCGCCGGTGCCTACCCGCTGCAGCATGTTCCACCACTCCGCTCGGGCCTCCGTCCAGCCCGCCGTCACCTGGTAGTAATCGCCCAGGTACGGCATCAGCTTCGTGTACTCCGCCATCGTGGCGTTATCCGCCCAGATGCCGCTCAGGTCAGCCCCGTGCACCGTGTCACGCACCGCAAAGTAGTTGGCCGCCTTCACAGCCTCCGTCAGACCTTCCTCGCTGTCCGCCATGTACTTGATAAAAGCCTTCGACGCCGCTATCCGGTCCGCATCCCCGTTGTCGAAAATGCCAAAGCCCCAGATGCCGCCGCAAAGCTGGCTCTCCCCCGTCTCGCTGGGGAAGCTCATGAACTCGATCTTCTGCCCGTTCAGCGTCAGGCCCTCGCCGGTCCCCGCGCTGTTCGGATTCAGCTGCTGCGCTATGTTCCAGCAGAACGCCATCTTCAGCGTCTCGTTGTAGAACAGCGCTATCTCGTCCGCGCCCGCGCTGCCCGCGTCAAACGCGATGCCGTCCATCCCCGCCAGCAGCTCCAGCGCCTTCACGTTCGCCTCGTCGTTGGCCGTGTACGCCGTGTGCTCCGCGTTCGTGAACGTCCCGCCGTACAGGTTGTTGATCAGCGCTCTCGTCCCCTGGTCGCCGCCCTGGTCCTTGCAGAACACGATGCCCACCGTGTCTCCAAAGTGCTCATACAGCGCCGCCACCGCGTTCTGGAAGTCCTCCGTCGTCCACGTGTGGCTCTCCAGGTCCACATACTGGTCCGCTCCGGCCTCCACGAACGCGTCATAGTTGATCGCCATGCAGTGGGCCGTCATCACCACGGGGAACTCATACAGCGCGCCGTCTTCATTGAAGCACGCCGCCTTCACCGAGTCGATGATCTCGCTCTCGCATTCCTCGTCCCAGATGTCGCTCAGGTCCACCATCTGGCCCTTCGCGCCCCAGTTCGCCACCAGGCGCTCCGGTCCCTCCATGATGATGTCGGGAGCCACGCCGCCCTCGATGGCCGTGTTCACCTTGTCGTCGCCGTCGGCGTAGGCAAGGGTCTGCACCTCTACGTGGATGCCCGGATTCGCGGCCTCAAAGCCCGCTACCAGCTCCTCCACCGTCGCCTGGTCTCCCCAGCCGCCGATGGCATACGTCCACAGCGTGATGGTCGTCTCCGGAGCGGTCTCCTCCGGCTCTTCCTCTCCCGGTTCCTCCGCGGCCTCAAGCTCTCCCGCGTCGGTCTCGGTGTCCTCTTCCTCCACCACGTCGGTCTCCGTCGCCTCTTCAGCCGCGGCCTCCGGCTCGTCAGCCGCCGGTTCCTCCGTGGCTTCCGGCTCCGGCTCCTCTGTGGGTTCCGGCTCCGGTTCCTCGGTAGGCTCGGGCTCCGGCTCCTCCGTGGCTTCCGGTTCCGGCTCCTCCGTCGCCTCGACGGGCGCGGGCGTAGTCTCCGCCTTTTTCCCGCCGCCGCAGGCGGCCAAGCTCAGCACCAGCGCCAGGCAAAGGATCAGCGCCAGCAACTTCTTCATGCTCATGGGTCGTCCTCCTTAGATAGTTATAATTTTTGAATAATTTATACCTGTAAAACAAATATAAACGCTGTCTAAATTCTACAATATGTTTCGTCCATTGTCAATAGATTGGTTGTCTCGGATTTTATGATCTTTGTCTTTCCCTTTTCAGGAAGGACGGGGGAAGGCCCCCGGCTCCTCCCCCAGGAGCTGGCCCAGCATCACGTCGCACATCGTCAGGCACCGGGGCAGATGGAACGGCCCTTTGAAGGTGGAGCCCTTGGTGGAGGGCTGGGTGGGCAGGCCGTCCCGGCGCAGGTAGCCGTACCACTCCCCGTTGTCCGGGTCGGCGAAGTGCTTCTGGCAGTAGTCCAGGGTCCTGGCGAACCAGTTCAGATACTTCTCATCCCCCGTATCCCGATAGAGCATGAGGGAGGAGATGAGTATCTCGTTGTGGGGCCACCACAGCTTCATGTCGTGCTCGTAGGCCTCGGGGGGCTTTTTCAGGCAGTCGATGAAATACAGCAGCCCGCCGTACTCCTCATCCCAGCCCGCCTCGATGGCCCAGTTGAATATCCGCTCGGCCCCGGCGTGGAGCTCTTTGTCCCCGATACGGTTGGCGTATTCCAGCAAAAACCACACGCACTCGATGTCGTGGCCGGGGTTCACCGTCCGCCCCTCGGTGTAGTAAAGCCGCTCGCGGCCGTCCATGTCCACGTTCTCCAGGGTGCAGCCCAGCTCCGGCTTGACGTGGTACTGGAATATCTCCCGGGCACATATACCGGCCCGCTCGTCGTACAGGGCCGCCTGTTCCGGGTCCACCCGGCGCATGACGGAGGTGATGTTCAGATAGATCATGGGGTTGCCCAGAGCCCGGCCCGTGCGGGTCTCGGGGATGGTCTTGGGCCCCAGGCCCGTGGGGTCGGCGATGAGGCCCCGGTTGAGCTGCCAGATGAGCTCATAAGCCCGCCGGGCCCGTTCCAGGTGCTCCCGCTGCCCCGTCACGCCATAGTATTCGGCGTTCGCCAGGGCATAGAACCCCTCCGAGAAGCAGTACCGCCGCTGGCGCAGGGGCCTGCCCTCCGCCGTGACGGTGAAGTACATCCGCCCTTCCGCCTCCCGGTTGACGCAGTGGTCCTCCAGAAAGTCGATGCAGCTCTTGGCCGCCGCCAGCCACTCCGGCCGGGGGCCGTACACGTGGCACAGGTAGGCGAACGTCCAGCCGCAGCGGCCCTGCATCCAGACGCTTTTGTCGGTGGAGTATATCTCCCCCTTCCGGTCCAGGCAGGTGTACACCCCGCCGTTGACCTTGTCCATGCCGTGGGTCAGCCAGAAGTCCACGCAGGCGCGCAGCTCCTTTTGTATCCAGTCCCTATAGGACCGGAGGGTATCGGTGTGTGTGTTCATGGGACTTCTCTCCCTTCTAAAATGGTTTGATGGACCCATCATATTGTCTTTTCTCCCGTCCGTCAAGAAAAATAATTTTTTGTTTCCCTCTTGACAATATCAAAAAAACTGTTAGCCTAGAAGGAGAGCCCCAGGCATAATTTATATAATAATGACAAATTACCCCAAAAAAGGAGTGTATGCCATGAATCATCTGGGCATTGAAGTCAACATCAGGAACATACCGCCCCTGGACCCGGGCTTTCTGCCCCTGAACCGTTACAACGAGGCGTTCCTCGCCACAGCAAAGGAGCCGTTCCACATTGCGGTGGAGCGGGCGAGCGGTCAGATGGCCGTGTGCAAGACCTTTATCCACGGCACCGCCGGCATGCAGGCGGCGGATGTGTATTACGTGGAGCGGGTGGTGAAGACCCTGCTCTGGATGAAGGGCGGCTTCCGGGTCTATCTGGCCGGGAACAAGGCCGTGTGCGACGCCATCGCCGCCATTTACGCCGACGGCGGCCAGCAGGACTTCGACTTCCACTTCATGGCCCATGTGTTCGAGCACCCCTTTGAGGTGGTGCGTGTGGACGCTGTCCCCGCCGCCAACGACTCCCCCCAGCGCATAGGCGGCCACCTGGACGGCTGCCGCATAGGCTTTGACGCGGGCGGCTCGGACAGGAAGGTCTCCGCCGTCATCAACGGGGAGAGCGTTTACAGCGAGGAGGTGGTCTGGTATCCCAAGATCACCGCCGACCCGGATTACCACTACGAGGGCATCGTCGCGGCGCTGAAGTCCGCGGCGGAGCACCTGCCCCGGGTGGACGCGGTGGGCGTGTCCTCGGCGGGCATCTACATCAACAACCGGACCATGCGGGCCAGCCTCTTCCTCCAGGTGCCGGATGACCTGTTCGACGCCAAGGTGAAAGACATCTACATCCGGGCCATCACCGACACCTTCGGGCCCGTGCCCTATGCGGTCATCAACGACGGCGACGTGTCCGCCCTGGCGGGCACCATGAGCCTGGGGGACACCAATGTACTGGGCATCGCCATGGGCACCAGCGAGGCCGTGGGCTATGTGGACAACGACGGGTGCATCACCGGCTGGCTCAACGAGCTGGCCTTCGTGCCCGTGGACGCCAACCCCGCCGCCATGCGGGACGAGTGGAGCGGCGACATCGGCTGCGGCGTCAAGTACTTCTCCCAGGACGGGGTCATCAAGCTGGCCCCCGCCGCCGGTATAGAGCTGGCCGAGAGCCTGTCCCCGGCGGAGAAGCTCAAGGTGGTCCAGGGGCTCATGGAGTCCGGCGATGCCCGGGCCGAGAAGGTCTATGACTCCATCGGCGTGTATCTGGCCCACGCCCTGGCCTATTATTACGACCTGTACCATTTCCGCCACGTGCTGCTGCTGGGCCGGGTCATGTCCGGCAAGGGCGGCGACCTTATCCTCGCCCGGTGCAAGGCCGTGCTGGCCGACGAGTACCCCGCCGTCAGCGAGGCCATCCACCCCACCCTGCCCGACGAGAAGTTCCGCCGGGTGGGCCAGTCCGCCGCGGCCGCCAGTCTGCCCGCTATCGGAGGTTGAGCCATGAAAAAGCACATCGTCTGCTTCGGGGATTCCAACACCCACGGCTACTGCGCCGACCCCAGCGACTGCGCCGACGGGGGCAGCCGCTTCAACGAGGACGAGCGCTGGCCCTGCGTGCTCCAAAGCCTGCTGGGCGGAGATTACCTGGTGATAGAGGAGGGCCTCTCCGGCCGAACCACCGTCTTTGATGACCCCATCCACGGGGACCTGGCCGGTACGGACTACATCAGCCCCTGCCTCATCAGCCACGAGCCGGTGGACCTGCTCATCATCATGCTGGGCACCAACGACACCAAGGAGCGTTTCGGCTGCACCGCCGCCGCCATCGGCGTGGCCATGCAGCGGCTCATCCGCCAGGCCCAAAACACCCTCTGCTGGTCCCCCGCCGGGCCCAACATCCTGCTGGTGTGCCCGCCGCCCATCGGAGAGGGCTTTTTCGACCCCGCCATGGGGGAGGGCTGCCGGGAGAAGTCCCTGGGGCTGGCGGAGGCCTTCGCCAACGCCGCCGCCCTCACCGGCGTACACTTCACGGACGCGGCGGACTGTCAGTTCAACCCCATCGACCACATGCACCTGTCCCGCCAGGGCCACAGCCAGCTCGCCCATAAGCTGGCGGCTATGGTGCCGGAGCTCCTGTAAGCGCCGCATATATAATAAGACCGCCCTCCGGCCGGAGGACGGTCTTATTGTTATGTTAACCATTCGCTACGGTGTACAGGGAGTAGAAGTAGCCCTTTCGGTCCATCAGCTCCTCAAAGCGCCCCCGCTCGGCCACCGCGCCGCCCCGCAGGACGAATATCCCGTCGTACCGGGCGAGCAGCGCCGCCTCCAGCCGGTGGGTCACCACCAGCCGCGTCAGCCCCTCCAGGTCCAGGATAGCGCTGGTGACGGCGAAGGCGGTCTGGCTGTCCAGGGCGGCTGTGGCCTCGTCCAGCAGCAGCACCGGCGTGCCCCTGAGCAGGGCCCGGGCGATGGACACCCGCTGCCGCTCCCCGCCGGACAGGCCGCTGCCGTTCTCCCCGCAGCGATAGCCCTCGCCCCGCTCCGCTATGAGGGGTCCCAGCCCGGCCCGTTCCGCCGCGGACCGCACCCGCTCCGGCGGGAAGTCCCGGAACATGGCGATGTTGCTGGAGAGGGTGTCGTCAAACAAAAACACGCTCTGGCCGATGAGGCTCTCCAGGTCGTAGAGGCTGTCCGGGTCGATGGCGCGCATCTCGTGTCCGTCCACGGTGATAGACCCGCCGTAGCTGTCGTATGCCCCCATGAGCAGCTGGAGAAGGGTGCTCTTGCCGGAGCCGGAGGCCCCCACCAGGGCGTACTTCTTCCCCGCCTCCAGCCGCAGGGAGACATTTCGCAGCACCGGCTTGTCCGGCTCGTAGGCGAAGGACAGGTGAGCGAGCTCGATGGCGTCCCGGAGCACGGGCTCGACGGGCTCCCCCTTCCGGGCGGCGTTCTCCTCCGTCACCGCCGCCAGCTTTGCGACCAGGCCCCTGGCGGCCTTCCGGTCCGCCCGGTATTGGGGGATGATCTGCACCGCCCGCATCAGGTTGTTGCTCAGCTGGGTGAACACGATCACCGTCCCGGCGGAGACGGACCCCCGGATGGCCAGATAAGCCGCCAGGAAGAACACGCCGAACTGCATGGCACAGCCCGCGTAGTCGCTGAACGCGGACAGGAGCCCCGCCCACCAGCGCCGGGCGGCCTTGAGCCCCTCCAGCGCCTGGTTCTCCCTGGCGAATACCTGGCCTGTCTCGGCCTCGGCCTTAAAGCTTTTGATGACGGAAAAGCCGCTCAGCAGGTCCCGGAGCCTGCCCATGAACGCCTCGCCCCCGTCGCTGACGGCCTTTTCCCGCCGGGCCAGGCCGGGGCCCAGCAGCGCCGCCGCCCCGAAGGGCAGCAGACACAGCAGCCCGCTTGCCACGGTGAGCAGGGGACTATACCACAGCAGCAGCCCCAGCGTGGCCGCGAAGGCGACGGGCTGGATGATGAGGTCGAACTGCTGGCACAGATACTTCTCCTCCACCGTGTTCACGTCATTGGTGAGCACGGACAGATACCGGCCCGTGTTCTCCTTCGTGAAGGCGCTGATGGACTTCTCCGACAGCTTTTGGAAGGCCAGGGCCTTGTACTGGGTCAGCGCCCGGCGCAGAAACGCCGCCCGGGCCCGGTGCCAGCCCAGCTCCAGGGCGATCATCGCGGGGATGAACACCAGCGCCCGCCAAGCGTTTCGTGTAAGCTCTCCCATCCGCCCGGCGGTGATGGTGTCCAGAACGCTCCCCAGCAGCCAGGCCAGGTACAGCGTCCCGGCCTGGACCAGGGCGTCCAGGACCAGCGTCAGGGCGAAAGCGCCCCGGTTATGGGCGTAAAAGGCCCGGATATAGGGCCGGGCGGGGTCAGGCCGACGCATCTTGCGCCTCCCCCTTTCCGAAGCACGTCTCCCGCGCCATGTTGCCCACCAGGTTCATCCCCATGGGCTGCAATATCCAGCGGGCGAAGGTCAAAAGGGGCACGATGCCGCTGAAATCGCCGATGGCGTAGGTGTCCAGGGGGCCCTCCGGCAGGGTTATCTGCTCCTTTTGCAGAAAGTGCGCCTCCGTCAGCGCCTCCAAAGCCCGCTCCGTCTCCGGCAGGGGCACGCCCGTGCGCTGGGCCACCGCCGCCGCCGCGTAAAGGGACTGCTTGTTCCGGCAGAAGAACCGCAGCGCCTCCATGGCCCCCGGCAGCACCATGGCCCCGAACAACGCGCGGTACTCGTCGTCGGTCAGGAAGTACTTCTCATAGCCCTCCTCCGGCGCCGGGAATACCCCGAAATAGGAGTAGTCCTCCGCCCCCACACCCAGGATGGAGCCACTGTCGTTGCCCGTCACCGTGCGCAGCAGCACCCGCCGCTGGGGGACGGACAGCATGTCCGCCTCCGCGTTTTCCGGGTAGTCTATCCTGGGCGCCGCGAACAGGTCGTCGCTGACGCCGTAGATGGCCGCCTCCCACAGAAGCCGTGTCAGCCCCTTCAGCCTGTCCCTCTCCGGCAGGGACCGCAGCCACTGGATAAGGTCGTTGGACATGTCCCTGGCCGGGCCGCTCTCCCGGCCGTAGAGGGCGTCCACCGTCACATGGAGCCGGTCCGCGATGGCGGGCAGCAGCGCCACATCCGGCGCCCCGCCGCACTCCCACCGGCTCACCGCCTGGGTGCTCACCCCCACGGCCCTGCCCAGCTCCTCCTGGGTCAGTCCCGCCGTCTTGCGGTATTTGGCTATCTGCTCGCCCAGCAGGCTCACATTCATCCCACCGCGCCTCCTTTCAATTCTCGCTTGTATTTTATCTCCATTATCGCTTGAATACAAGGCAGAGGATTTTGAAGAAAATCAACTGATACTTGATATCTCACACAAAGATACCGCTCTCCCGGCAGGAGAGCGGTATTTTTATGTAAACTTATTGTTCCTGCTCCTCTTCCCCCTCTGCCTCCTCCTTGGGCAGATAGGGGGCGAAGATGCGCTCCATGAACAGCGAGCACAGCAGCGCCGCCAGTCCGGGGGTGAAAAAGCCCGGCAAAAATACCTTTTTATAGGTGAACAGCGCCAGCTCCTCCACCAGCAGGGCCGTCACCGCCGCCGAGGGCAGATGGGCCATCACCAGCTTCGCCGCCGTGACTGCCAGCTCCTTTGCATGGAAGGCGAACCGGGACAGGGTGAACATAGCGAAGAGCCATACCGCCAGGGGGACCAGCAGTAAAATGCGGCAGGCGTGGAGCCACACCATGGCCGCGGCGCTCCCCCCGGAGGCCATCACGAAGGCCACATACCACATATAATATAGGCCCGCCGCCAGCGCCAGCGCCGGGACGGTGAGCACCGTGGCGGTCCTAAAGCTGTCCCGGAAGGTCCGGAAGAACCGGGCATAATCCCCCAGCTCCCCCTGACGCACCCCGTGGAACACCGCGTCGTACAGGGCCGCCGTGGCCGCCCCCACGGTGAACACCGGCAGGCTGCACACGGCCCAGCACACGCTGAGCCCCACGATGTCGCACACCCGGCCCAGGCCCCGCCAGAACCCATTGAACGGGTCGAACAGCTTTCCGAACACGCCCTCACCCCTTTTCGCCGCTGTTTGTCCCCTATTATAACATACTTCCTCTCCAAATGACAGCGCCCTTTCCCCGCCCCCATTCAAATCGCCTGCCCCGCGGGGGAAAAGGAAAGCAGACAGGGACATGACACACCGATGGGCGGTCATGCCCCTCCTTATAGCCATACAAATGCAGAATCTATTTCTTTTTTGATTCTTGAACGGCTCTGATAATCGCGCATATCGCGTTTCCAACCAATCCCAGCCAAAGTACGATCGCTGATGCTGAAATAATATCAGGATCCATATCTCCAAACACCGCTATTGTTAATGGAATAGCTGCAATAACCAGAACAATTACAAAGACGATTTGCAGTACATAAACTTTACGCATAGGTTAGTTTCCTCCCCCCAAATTCCAAGTCGTCGCTCTGTTGGGTCGTATTGAAATCATAGCACACAGAGGAAACCGTTTCAAGATGACCACCTATCCCCGCGTGTTTACTTACTACCGGCAGGGCCGACGCTTGATAGCCGCCAAGAAGGACTTAAGCCCCTCTCTTTCCAAATTGCGAACTTTCGGGCGAAAGCTCCATCGACACATCGCTTCATGCAGTTCTTTACTGCCGCTCAATGCCCCGGTCAATCTCTTCGTATATCTCTCTAAACGTGTCCTCTGATATTGCCGCTTTTGGCATCCAGGATGAATACAGCGCCCGCAGTCCAGGAGGATCGCCAAGCAATGAGCTTACTTCTTCATAGGCAAATGTGTTTGCGTCCATCTCATAAGGCTGTCCCAGATAAATCTCGGTAAAAAAGTCCTCATTCACATCCAGTTTGCAGGTCTTCCATTCGCCGTCTACAAGTTTATGGCAGACGCCATCATACATAATGACATAGCGCTGGCTTTTGATTATCATTTCGTCAAATCGGTCTGGTTGGAGGTATTGGGATGCGTGGCGCAGTTCGTGAAACAGATAAAACAGTTTTTCATAATCAGGATGCTTGTCAAGCCTCCTCATATTGATATAAACAGTCCTGCTGTCCGGGTCAAAGGTCCCATTCGCGCCTTCATATCCAGCGGGCATAGAGAAAGACAGAGAGATATCTAAATTGTTTTCATGGCAATACCTGTCAAAATAAGCGTGATAGTTCATCGCATGTTTCCTCATAGAGATACAAATCCCAGGCCGCCGCTCTGTTTGTCATGCTGAAATCATAGCACACAGAGGAAACCGTTTCAAGACGACCATCTATCCCCGAGGAGCGCACATCCTCACCACCGGCAGGGCCGACGCTTGATAGCCGCCAAGAAGGGCCTAAGCCCCTCTCTTTCCAGATTGCGAACTTTCGGGCGAAAGCCCCCATTCAAATTGCCCCGCCTTGCGGGGCACCCTTGTTCCCGGGGCCCCCACGGGAGCCCAACGGAGTGGGTCCCGTGGGGAAAAGGAGAAATGCCCCTGACCGACGGATGACGACCTGCTTGCAGGCCGTCATCGTCTTCAGGGGCATTTCGACGTGGAGCTAGTGGCCAGACTCGAACTGGCGACCTGCTGATTACGAATCAGCTGCTCTACCGACTGAGCTACACTAGCATTTTTGCGCTTCGCTATTTTAGCATAGCCCCCCGCAGGAAGTCAACAGAAAAATCCCCATCCGGCGATTACAGATCGTATTACCGCTGCATTCTGTCGGGGCTTCGCGCAAAATTTTGCAGTTTTTACCAATTATCCGTCTCCACCATTTCCCGCCAGAGCCCTGCAACCACCGAAATTCCCGGTTTTTTCGGGCCGCTCCCCGGCGGCTTTTTTAATTTACATAAATTATCTCCCCGTCGATAATGCAGAAAGTTATCGACATTTTCAACAGGGATTTCAACAATCATCTACCCCTTACGCCAGCGGCATTTCTCAAAAAATTACCAAAAATTTCAAATTCTTCAAACGTGTCCAGAAACAAATAGTTTCAATTTTTAATTTAACATAATTCGACGATTTTCAGTCCGTTTTCCCTTTCAGCCCGATTTGTGCAGGAAGACGGCGAAAAACCTGCATCGACCGGTCACGGCATCGCTTTCGGCAGCATGCCGCTGTCCGCCATGGAGACGAAATCGTCCCCCGCCACCACGATATGGTCCGTCAGCGCCACTCCCACAGCGGACAGGACCCGGCTCACCTGGGCCGTGGCGGCGATGTCCTCGGCGGAGGGCAGGGCGATACCGCTGGTGTGGTTGTGGGCCAGCAGGGCGTAGGAGGCGTTCTGGCCCAGGGCGATCTGGACGATCTGGCGGATGTTCACCGGCACGGAGACGGTGCCCCCCTGGTTCACCTCCCGGCAGTCCAGGACCTTCAGCTTCGCGTCCATGCACACCAGATACATGGTCTCGTTCCGGCAGGTCAGAAACCGGGGCAGCAGATACCGCCCGGCGGCGGCGCTGTCGGCCAGGATGCAGCCGGGCTCCGTCTTGGAGATAAAATACCGTCTGGCCGCCTCCGGCACCAGGTGGATGAGGGCGGCCGCGTTCTCCCCCACGCCCTCCACGGTCATCAGGGCCTCCGGCGTGGCGCCGAACACCCCATCCAGCCCGCCGAAGGCGTCCAGCAGCCTGTGTGCCAGCAGATTGGTATCCCGCCGGGGCACCGCATAAAACAGCAGCAGCTCCAGCACGTTGTGATCGTCAAAATTGTCCAGCCCATGGCGGAGGAATCGCTGTCTCATCCGCTCCCGGTGTCCGTGATGCTCTTCCATGCTCCCGCTCCCCGCTTAATGATTTCTTAAAGTTCTGAACATTGCCTACCAGGCATTTGTGTGCTATAATAGCCACACTTGGCTATTATAGTTTAATTGATGACGTTTTGCTCCCGGCTGACGCCGGAACCGCAAAACATGGCGATACTGTCCCTGTCCATAGAGAAAGGAGGACAAGCCGTTGCGCTCCAAGCTCTCATTCGTCCGCGATTTCCTCAAACGGGCGGACCTGTTTCTGTTCTTTTTGTGCCTCGCCTCGGCCATTCTGGGCCTGGTGGCCATTTCCAGCGCCACCCGCACCATGGGCCAGTCCTATATCTACGTGCAGACCTTCGCCCTTATCATAGGCATCGTGCTGTACTTCGTGTTCACCCTCATCGACGCGGACATCTTCGCCGACCAGTGGCCGCTGCTGGTGGTGGCGGAATTCGGCCTTATCATTCTGCTGGCCCTGGTGGGCTCCCACGACGACACCGGCAACAAGGCGTGGATACGCTTTCTCGGCATAGGCATCCAGCCGGCCGAAGTGATCAAGGTCATCTACATCGTGCTCACGGCCAAGCACCTCACATACCTGAAGGAATACCGCAGCCTCAGCTCGCCCCTGTCCGTGCTCCAGCTGGTGGGCCACCTGGGGCTTCTGTTCGGCATGTACATGTTCATCTCCAGCGACCTGGGCAACTCCCTGGTGTTCCTGTTCGTGTTCGCGGTGATGGTGTTCGCGGCCGGAGTGAAGCTGTACTGGTTCCTGTTCGGCGGGGCGGCCATCGCCCTGGTGGTGCCCCTGGCGTGGAACTACGTGCTCTCGGACAACCAGAAAAAGCGCATCCTTCTCCCCTACATCCAGGACCAGATAGACCCCTCCGGCTTCGGCCTGAGCTGGGAGCCCACCCGGGCGAAGCTGGCCCTGTCCTCGGGGCGCATGTGGGGGACGGGGCTGTATCAGGGCACCCAGACCCAGACGGCCGAGGGCGGTCTGCGAAGCAAGCACGCCGACTATATCTTCGCCTGCATCGGCGAGGAGATGGGCATGGCCGGGTGCATCGCCGTCATCGTGCTGCTCACGGCCATCATCCTCCGGTGCGTGTACGTGGGCCTGCGCTGCCACAGCACCTTCGGCATGCTGGTGTGCATCGGCATGGCCTCCATGATATGCTTCCAGCTGTTCAACAGCGTGGGCATGTGCACCGGCCTTACGCCGGTCATCGGCCTAACCCTTCCCTTTTTCAGCTACGGCGGCTCGTCGCTGTTCACCATGTTCGCCGCCATGGGCATCGTCTCCGGCATACGATACCGACCAAAACCGACTCAGTTCCGCTCCTATTCGTCGGAGTTTTAAGGGGAAAAAGCAGCAGGACTGTCTGCTGCTTTTTCCATCTCACCAGGCGGGAGGCTCCGGGCCGGGAGAGGGCTCCGGTCTCACCCGCTCCGCCCCCACGGCCTCGTAAAATCCGGCGCATGTCACGTTCATATACACATTGAGCCAGGCCATGAGCAGTATGCCCCCCACGGGGACGATCACGCACAGCAGCGCCCAGCCCAGAAAACTCAGCTCCAGCACGAAGAGCTCTCCCTTATGGCCCCGCATCAGCTCCCGGCTCATAAGCACGCACTGCAGGCAGCCTAGGTCCGGCCGGTCCAGCATGATATAGGGCGCCAAGCGGTAGGCGTAAGCGGCCATGATCGCGGGTATGATCAGCGGCAGGGCGATGACCAGCGCTTTCCAGCCGATGAGCATGCTCCCCGCCATCGCCGGTATCGCATACACCAGCGACCACAGAAACAGGAACACCGCGGGCAGCACCCGTATCCACAGGGCCCGGAAAAACACGGCGAACCCGTCGAACAGATTTCCGGCGGAGGCCTTTTCCCGCCGCCACACCCGCAGGGTGTAGATGACGAAGCCCACGGTCATCACCGCGCTCATCACCTTCATTGCCAGTTCCAGCGCCCAGCCGATGGCGCCGCCCTTGGGCACCGGCTCCGCGTAGACGATCTGGCCGTGGAGCGCGCCCTCCAGCATGACCCGGTAGGCCGCCAGCTCCCCGCTCAGACTCTGTTGCAGCAAGGTCAGCGCCAGGGTGATGACCAGCATCAGCACCCCTATCCAGAAGGGCGCCGGGCGGGCCGCTCTCATGGCCTCCCTCGCCTGCTGTTTCAGCTCTTTTCTCGTGACGGACATCTTCATTCTCTCCTTTCCGTCTTCCCGTCGGCGTACACCCTCAGCGCCCGCACAAGATACGTCGCCCCCAGGCCCGTGAAGGTCCCGGTGATGATGGCGGCGGCCAGCAGGGCCGGGCCGTACCACAGCAGCGAGGGCGTTCTCGTCACCGCCACCGCCGCCAGAAGCTGGCCCGCGTTGTGGCCGATGGCCCCAAATACGCTCACCACCCATAGGAGCTTCTCCGGGAACAGCCCCAGCAGCGCTCCCATCACCAGCCATGACAGGACCCCTCCCGCCAGGGAGAACAGCACCGCCGAGAAGCTCCCGGCGAACAGGGCCCCCAGCAGGATGCGGGCCAGCAGGATACATCCCGCCTCCCGCCTGCCCAGCACCGCCATGGCCGTCAGGGTGATGACGCTGGCCAAGCCCAGCTTCACCCCCGGCACAGGCACCGGGGCGGGTATCTGCCCCTCGATGACCCATATCACCAGCTCCAGGGCCGTGAGCAGGGCCATGAACACAAGTTTTTTCGTCCGGCGCATATCAGGGCTCCTCGATCTGGATGACCAGCTTGTGGGGCAGGCACACGATGGGTATGGCCCCGTCGGTGATGGCCCCCTGGCGGACGCAGTCCTGCCCTGGGCAGTCCGCCTCCAGGACCTGGATGGACCCTTGGGACACCAGAAGGGTGTTCCGCCCCAGCTCCGTCTCCACCGTCAGCTCATAGGGGACCGCCACCGCCAACAGGTCCACGGTCCTGTATACCTGGCCGTCCACGGATATCACCGCCCTGGTCCCCCCGCCCCGGAGCAGGCTCAGCCCTATCCCTCCGGCGGCCAGCAGGGCGAACAGTACGATCCAAAAAAGTGTTTTTCCCTTCATCATAGTTTACATTTTAGTTACAGGAATGTATAATGTCAATATGATTCTGCCTGGAAAGGCCCATAAAACCCCCTCCGGGGTATTCGCAAGTCCAGAGAGGAGGCGCTTCGGTTGGAGCTTGTGACAACGATATTTGGCCAGACGGCGCCCATGCTGGCCCGCATGTCCCGGTTTATCCTGCCACTGGTCGCCATGCTCATCGTGTTCCGGTGCGTGCGCAGCATGCTCCGGGAGCGGTACGAGCCGGAGACCTGGGCCTATCTGTATCTCACCGGGAACGTGATGGTGCCTCTGCGCCACTGGGAGTGCATCCTGGGCCGGGCCCGGTCCGTGGACGGGCGGATGGACGACCCCTCCGTGGAGCGGCTGCACGCCTGCGTCATCCGCAGCGCCGAGGGGGACTGGACCATATACAACCTGGGCCGGGGAGAGACCTTCGTCAACGGCGAGCAGGTGCCCCCGGGCGGCGCGGCCCTGGCGGACGCGGATGTGATAACCCTGGGCCGGGCCTCCGCCCGGTTCGTGGACCTGACGGAGGAGGAGCGCTCGTCGCTTCTCCAGTACCGCCACGCCCCCGGCCGTCGGGTGCGTCCGGCCGCCACCATGCTGTTTTTGACCGTATTTCAGATTTTGCTGCTGTTGCAGCAGCTCACTTATAACCCCGGAGCGGGGATAGGGGTGGCCATGGCCTTCGGCATCCTGGCCACGGTCCAGTGGGGCTACTTCATCGTGCTGCGGGCCTCCGGCCAGACCGGCTTTGAGCCGGAGATATTGGCCCTGTTCCTGTCGTCGGTGGGGCTTTCCGTGGCCGCGTCCAAGACCCCGGACGACATGCTCAAGCAGGTCATCCTGCTCCTGACCGCCATGGGGCTGTATGTGTTCCTGTGCCTGTGGCTGCGGGACCTGAAGCGGGTCCAGGCGGTGCGGCTCTACGCGTTCATCGCCGCCATGGGCATGCTGGCGGTGACGCTGGTGCTGGCCCCGGTGCGAAACGGCGCCCGGAGCTGGATAGAATTCGGCAGCCTCACCATCCAGCCCTCGGAGCTGGTGAAGGTGCTGTACGTCTACGCCGGGGCGGCCACCCTGGACAGGCTGTTCGTGAACCGAAACCTTATATTCTACATAGGCTTTTCCGCCGCCTGCGTGGGGCTGCTGGCCCTGATGGGCGACTTCGGCACGGCGCTGGTGTTTTTCGTGACGTTCCTGGTCATCTCCTTCATGCGCTCGGGCAGCTTCGCCACCGCCTTTCTGGCGGTGGGCAGCGCGGTGCTGGCGGTGATGGTGGTGCTGTCCCTGAAGCCGGAGACCCTGAGCCGGTTCGCCGTGTGGGGCCACGTGTGGGACGACATATACGACAAGGGCTTCCAGCAGGTCCGGGCCATGAGCGCCGCCGCCAGCGGCGGCCTGTTCGGCCAGGG
>CANRNA010000017.1 GCA_947631805.1 uncultured Oscillospiraceae bacterium
GCCAACACCGCCTGGAACATCGCCGACATGCTCCAGGACGCGGTGAGCTACGGCACCGGCGGCGCGGCCTACTTCGGCAGCACGGCCGTGGCCGGAAAGACCGGTACCACCAGCCAGAACCGGGACCGTTACTTCACCGGCTTCACCCGCTATTACGTGGCCGCCTGCTGGACCGGCTATGAGCAGCCCGCCCAGATGTACTACAGCACCAACCCCGCCGCCCGCATCTGGCGGATGGTCATGGAGCGGGTCCACCAGGGCCTGGAATACTGGTCGTTCAAGACGCCCACCATCGGCTGGGCCACCAATATCTTCGGCGACGAGCCCACGGCCTCTCCCGAACCCACGGAGGAGCCCTCCAACACCCCCGAGCCGCCGCCCGCCACCGACGAGGGCCCGGTGCCTGTCACCAATCCGCCCTTCATCATCGACCCTGGCACGGAGACCGCCCCGCCCCAGTATACCGACGTGCCGACCTATCCGGAGCCCCCGGTGTACACCGACCCCGCGCCGGTGACCGATCCCCCCGCCCCCGTCACCGACCCGCCGTATATCGAGCCCCCGGTGACCACGGAGGTGCCCGGCGGCCAGGAGGCCCCGCCCCCCATGGAATGACAGAGAGAAAGACACAGCCATATCCGCTCATCCCCCGCCCTCTTTTACCGGCGGGGAACGGGCGGATATTTTTCCCCCCGAATGGCAAATTCGCTGTTGACATCCCGGAAACAATATGTTACAATTCAGTAACAATAACCTAGGGAGGCAATACACCATGCCTGAGAACAAGACCGCGGCCCTCCAATACAAGGGCCACCCCCTGCGCCGGAAGGACAATCTCATCTACTTCGGCAGCATGGCAGATAAATACATCATCATGCTCCAGATACTGGATACCAAAAAGATCAAGGACCTGGACGTGGCCACCAAGGTCTCCGTCCAGCTCCAGCTGACCGACCCCGACCTGAAGAGCCGGGACCGGGTGGTGAAGAAGAGCGAAAAGGACAGCCTGTACGCGGCGATGGACGTGGCCTCCGTCTGGCTGGACCGGGCGCTCGCCTCCCGCTGACATGGCGGCGCGCAGTAAGCGGGCCCTGCTCCGCACGGCCGTCGTGCTGGCGGTGCTGGTGTGCCTGACCCTGACCCTCGGCGCCACGGAGGCCCGGGCGGACTGCCAGGGCGCGGCCACGGTGACGGCCTCGGCGCTGAACGTGCGCAGCCAGGCCTCCACCGCCAGCTCTGTCGTCACCTGCCTGCCCAGGGGCACCGTGGTGTTGGTGACGGGCTCCTCTACCGGCTGGTATCAGGTCTGGTATCAGGGCAGCAGCGGCTATGTGAGCGCGGACTATGTGACCTACTCCACCTCCGCCGACGCCAGCTTCGGCACCGGCACGGTGAACGGGACCGGCGTGAACGTCCGTTCCGGTCCGGGCACCGGCTACTCGGTGGTGGGCACGGTGACGAATGGCAACACCCTCCCCGTGGTGGGCGTGTCCGGCAGCTGGTACAAGGTGACCTACAACGGCTCCTCTGCCTACATAAGCGGGTCTTATCTGTCCCTGTCCGGGGGCAGCGGCAGCAGCACGTCCTCTCCCTCTCCCGCCCCTGCCGGGGGGACCGCCTCCGGCACCGGCACCATCAACGGGAACTACGTGCGCATGCGCTCCGGTCCGGGCACCGGCTACTCCATCCTGGGGACCTATAACAAGGGCTCCGTCATGACCGTCACCGGCACCTCCGGGGACTGGTACGCCGTGACCAGCGGCAGCCTGAAGGGCTATGTGTACAAGCAGTATCTGACCATGTCCTCCAGCGGGAGCGGCGCCGCTACAGGCGGCAGCACGGGCAGCTTCACCGTCACCACGATGAACGACACCCCTGCCGTCACCACCGCCGCCGTGAACATGCGCTCCGGCCCGGCCACCACCTACACCAGCCAGCGCGTGCTGGCCCAGGGCACCGCCATCACCCTGACGGGGACCTCCGGCAGCTGGTACCGCATCAGCTACAACGGCTCCACCGGCTACGTGTCCGGCAGCTATGTGTCCACCAACGTGGCCACCGGCAGCTCTTCCACCGCCGCGGGCGAGCGCATCGTCAACGAGGCGAAGAAGTATCTGGGCGTGCCCTACGTCTACGGCGGGACGAGCCCCTCCGGCTTCGACTGCTCCGGCCTTGTCTATTACGTGTACAAGCAGTGCGGCTACTCCATCACCCGCACCGCCACGGCCCAGAACTCCGACGGCCGCTATGTGGCCCGCAGCAACCTGCAGCCCGGCGATATTATCATCTTCTATAACGGCTACAAGAGCGCCATCGGCCACGCCGGTATTTACATCGGCAACAACCAATTCATCCACGCCTCCTCCGGCGGTGGGCGGGTCATGATCTCCGGTCTGTCCGAGACCTATTACAACACCCGCTTCTACAGCGCCCGCCGTGTGGTGAGCTGATATAGTCACCGGCCCCTGACGAGGGCCGGACAGGACATGACAAAACGGGCCATCCCCCGAAGACCTCGGTCTTCGGGGGATGTGCTTATGCCTGATGATATTTATTCCAGCTCGCCGTCGTACCAGCCGGATATGCCGTCCCGCTTGCACATAACGCCCCGGCCGGTGACGCGCACCACGCTTATCTCGTCCCCGGCCCGGAGGGGCAGCCGGTAGTCGGTGATATCGTTGACCCTGGCCACGTCCCCCTCCCGGGACAGGATGTGGCTGACGGGCACGTCCATCTCATAGCCCGTGCGGAGGTGGCGGCAGCGGGCAAACTCCCCATCCTCGGCCAGTATGCGCACCTGGTTGTCCCCGTAGCGGATATAGTAGTGCCGCTGGCTGGCGGCCTGGTCCGTCTTCACACGGGCGGTGGGAAAGCCGTCATAGCTTGTCCAGGTCATGTCCGGCAGGAAAAAGGCGTTGAGCTGGCCGTCGTCCTTGAGCACGCAGCCCCCGTCGATGCTGATGAGCTTCAGGTCCCGGTCGATGATGGGCCTGGCGTCGGTGATGGTCTCGTGATAGAGCACCAGGGGCCAGTGGCCCACCACGGTCCACTTCTCGTGGGGCCTGGCCACCGAGCGGTAGGCGTCCAGCTTCATGCAGGCGAAGGCCCCCTTTTCCGGGACCAGGCCCCCGTGGACGAAGGTATAGTCGTCCGTCTCCAGGATGTGGGGCAGGGCCCGGAGAAAGTCCAGCTCCGGCTGGTAATTGTCCCGCACCGCCGCCTTCGCCGCGGCCAGGTCCATGTCCCAGCCGATGGGCACGCCCTGTTCCAAAAGCATCTGGGCGATGACGCCGTCCCCCCAGCCCCGGTTGCGGCCCGCCAGGTACCGCAGATAAAACGCGTCCTGCTCCGGGTCGTCGGGCAGGTCGCAGAAGTTCTGCCAGAAGTCGCAGTTGCCGCACACGGCGTGGACCTCGTACCGCCGGGACAGCTCCATCACATACCGGAGGGTGCCCAGGGAGTCGGGCCCCTTTTCCAGCATATCCCCCACCAGTATGAGCACATCCCGCTCCGTCAGGGCGCACTTCGCCAGCAGGCCCCGGAGATAGTCCAGGTTCCCGTGGATATCCGACACGGCGATGATGCGCCGTCCCGGCTCGATATGCAGCCGCGCCACCGTGGGCGGGGCGTTCATCAAAAGGGGCGCGGCTCTCATGGCAGACGCCACACACGGGGGACGATGTCCATCTCCATGAGATACAGCGGCCCGCCCACGCCCTGGGTCACGCCTATGGGGCGAAAGCCCAGCTCTTTGTAAAACCCCACCGCCTCGTTGGTCTGGGACACGTGCAGCCGCAGGCTCCGCCTGCCCTGGCCGCGGAAGCGGGCCACCGCGTGGCCCACCAGCTGGGTCCCGAACCGGCGGCCCCGGAAGTCCGGCTCCACCCATATCAGGCTTATCCAGCCCGCGCCGTCCTCCCGGCCGCGGGCCGGGTCCATCTCTATCAGCCCGGCAAAACGCCCGTCAAAAAGCGCCTTCATCAGGCACTGGGGGTCCGTCTGGGCGTGCTTGGCCGCCGTGCGGACGTATATCACCGGCGTGAACCCCTTCAGGCTCCCGTGGCTGGCAAGCCATGTGTCGCTGTAGCACCGGGTGTAGAGGTCCGTCTCCCCCGGCAGGACCATGGGCACGAAATCGCAGTCGTTGGCCCGCTCGTTGTTCGCGGTTCGGCCCTGGCGGACGCGGGTGCTCAGGCTCCCCAGATGGGAGGCGTCGTTGTACCACTCAATATGGAACCGGCCGTCCTCCACCGTGACCAGGGACACCGCCGTGTTGTCCCCGAAGGACAGCTCCCCGAAGGGCACGCCCAGCTGCCGGGACAAAAACGCCCGTATGGCAAAGGCGT
The DNA here is from genome assembly GCA_947631805.1 of uncultured Oscillospiraceae bacterium. Taxonomy (GTDB): domain Bacteria; phylum Bacillota; class Clostridia; order Oscillospirales; family Oscillospiraceae; genus CAJOIG01. The sequence goes on from CANRNA010000017.1 coordinate 4,347, forward strand.
GGCTCACCGCCGCCACAGTCTTGCCCGGATAGGCCTCCCCTATCCCCCGCAGGGCGGTCTCTATCCTATCCGTCAGCGCCTCAAAGCTCTCGCTGCCGGGCACGTGCCACCGGGCGGGGTCCCGGTTGAAAAACGCCAGCTGCTCCGGCTGCTCCCGGGCGATGACGCCCCAGGGCCGCCCCTCCCAGGCGCCGATATTCACCTCCCGGAGGCCGGTGGTGGTGTGCATCGTCAGCTCCGGGTGATATTTCGAGATGGCACTGGCCGTGGATTGGGTCCGTATCAGGTCGCTGGCCCACAGCCCGTCCAGGGGGACAGTACGGAACCGCTCCGCCAGCGCGGCTGTCTGCCGCCGCCCCAGCGGGGTCACGCTTGTATCCCACTGCCCCTGCACCCGGCGGTAGAGGTTGCCCTCCGCCTCGGCGTGGCGAATAAGATATATACTGGTCATCTTGTCCCCTCTTGCAAAATGCTGTATAATGAACTATATTCATTTTACATCATCTGTCTCTTTTTCTCAAGAGGAGCTTGGCATGAAAAACCTGTTCAAACGCTCTCCCCAGGCCCGGCGGGGCGTGGTCATCTCCGGCGCCTACGGCATGGACAACGCCGGGGACGACGCCGTCCTGACCGCCATCACGGCGGCCCTGCGCCGCCAGGAGCGGGAGCTGCCCATAACCGTCATCACCCGCCGGGCGAAAAAGACCGCCCGCCGGTTCGGCGTGTCCGCTCTGGGCAGGCTGAACGTGCCCGGCTGGCTGCTGGCCATGGGCCGGGCGCGGCTGTTCATTTTGGGGGGCGGGAGCCTCTTGCAGGACGTGACCAGCCGCCGGAGCCTGTGGTTCTATCTGGCCGTGCTCCGGGCCGCCAAGGCCATGGGCTGCGCCGTGCAGCTCTACGGGGTGGGAGCGGGCCCCATCCACAGCGACAAGGAGCGGACCCGCGCCGCCCTGTATCTGGACCGGTACGCGGACGTGATAACCGTCCGGGACGAGGACAGCCTGCGCACCCTGACCGCCTGGGGCGTCCATGAGCCCCGGCTGCTGCTGGGGGCGGACCCGGCCATGAGCCTGACCCCCGCTGCCGGGACAAGGGAGCGGAAGGCGGGCTTCGTCATCCGGGATTGGCCGGGCTTTGCCCGCCACGCCCCGGAGTTCGCCGACGCCGCCCGGTACGTCTGGGAGCGGTACAAGCTCCCCCCGGTGTTCATCTGCCTGTCCCCCGCCGACCGCCAGGCTGTGCGCGCCGTGTGCGCGGCGCTGGACGGGGTGCCGGTGGCCGTGTCGGCAGACCACCGCCGGGTGGGCAGGATGAGTCTGGTGCTGTCCATGCGCCTGCATGGGCTCATTTTCGCCCTCCAGGGGGGCGTGCCCGCCGCCGGTATCAGCTACGACCCCAAGGTGGACGCCTTTTGCAAGGATGCGGGTCTGCCCATGCTGACCTTAGAGGATGTGACGGCCGGGGAGCTGTGCGAGCTGGCGGACTGGGCCATGCACATCGACGGGGAGCACCTCTCCGCCTCCGCCCGGACCCTCCGGGCCCGGGAGCAGACAAACGCCAGCGCCGCCGCCGAGCTCCTGGGGGAGGACTGACCCCGCGGACCCTCCCTTTTCCCACGGCCAAGATCGTGATACAATAGACAGCAAGAAACAGGACAAGGAGAACACTATGTTTAGAATCGGATGCCACATATCCGCCTCCGGCGGCTATCTCGCCATGGGCCATCGCATCGACGCCCTGGGAGGCAACACCTTCGCCTTTTTCACCCGCAACCCACGGGGCGGCGCGGCCAAGGACATCGACCCGGCGGACGTGGAGGCCTTTCTCGCCTTTTGCCGGGAAAAGGACATCGACCGGCTGGTGGCCCACGCCCCTTATACCCTCAACCCCTGCGCGGAGAAGGAGAACGTCCGCCAGTTTGCCCTCACCGCCTTTGCCGACGATCTGAAGCGCATGGAGTATACCCCCGGCCAGTATTACAACTTCCACCCAGGCAGCCACGTGGGCCAGGGCATAGAGGTCGGCATTCAAAAGATCGCCGACGTCCTCGACCAGGTCCTGTTCCCCGGCATGACCACCACCGTGCTGCTGGAGACCATGGCGGGCAAGGGCAGCGAGGTGGGCGGCCGGTTCGAGGAGCTGCGGGCCATCATCGACCGGGTAGCGCTGTCCGACCGGGTAGGGGTGTGTCTGGACACCTGCCACGTGTGGGACGCGGGCTATGACATCGTGAACGACCTGGACGGGGTGCTGACCCGATTCGACAAGACCGTGGGCCTGGACCGGCTCAAGGCCGTCCATCTGAACAACAGCAAAAATCCCCTGGGCACCCCCAAGGACCGGCACGCCAAGCTGACGGAGGGTCTGCTCCCTCTGGAGGCCATCGGCCGCATCGTCACCCACCCGGCACTGGAAAAGCTCCCCTTCATCCTGGAGACCCCCAACGACGAGGAGGGCTACGCCGCCGAGATAGCCCTTGTCCGGCAAATGCACGGCTGATACATACTTCCCCCGCTCGCCGGAAAGACTACATCCGGTGATGAAACGATGAAATATGATCTTGTGAACGGGCCGGACGTCCCCTTGGGCTTCGGCATGGCGCTGGCCCAGAACCCGGACGCTATGGACGTGTTCTCCGCTCTGACCGAGCCCCAGCGGCGGCAGGTCCTGGACAAGTCCCGCCGCATCCGCTCCAAGGCGGAAATGCGTTCCTATGTGGATTCCCTGGTGGGGCTGGACCCTGACCAGCCCCTGTGACGCTTCTGCTCCCCCGGCAAAAGGCTGGGGGAGCAGAAGTATATCGCCTCGCGCCCGCAAAGCCTTGCAAACAGCGGGATTCTACGAATCGGAGAGTGCCCTTCCGAACCCAGGGGAGAGTGGGTGACGGAACCGGGGGTTGCCCTCCGCCCCTCCCGGGCGTATGATAGTGCCGTGATAACCGCACGGGAGGCGTGTTCGATGTTTCAGATATTCACCGACCTGGCAGCCAATCTGCCCCAGGAGCTCGTAGACCGCTATGATATAGGCATCATCCCCATCCGCTGCACGGTGGACGGGAAGGTACTGGACGTGTCCGAGGACTTTGACGGCCCGGCCTTTTATGCCGCCATGCGGGCCGGGGCCAGGACGAGCACCGCCATGCCCTCCCCCGCCGCGTTCCTGGACCCCTTCACCGCCGCGCTGGAAAAGGGGGAGGATGTGATATACGTGGGCATGTCCTCCGGCATCAGCGGCACGGTGGGCCTGGCCCGGACCCTCTCCGCGGAGCTGACAGAGCAGTTCCCCCAGCGGAAGGTAACCGTCATCGACAGCCGGGCCGCCTCTCTGGGCGAGGGTCTGCCCGTGCTCCAGGGGGCGGCGCTGCGCCAGCAGGGCGCGGACTATGACGAGACGGTCCGCTTCATCTCGGACAAGTGCGACCACATGTTCCAGATATTCACCGTGGAGGACCTGGAGTATCTGCGCCGGGGCGGGCGGCTCCACTCCGCCGTGGCCGTGGTGGGCAACATGCTCAACGTCAAGCCGGTGCTCTTCGGCGACCATGAGGGCCACATCGTCCTGCGGCACATGAACGTGGGCCGCCGCCGCTCTCTGGACACTCTGGCGGCCAAATACCGGGAGCACTGCGCGGATATGGCCGCCCCCGTGGGCCTGGCTCACTGCGACAGCCCCCAGGACACCGCCCTGGTGGTCCGGAAGCTCCGGGACGCTGGCTGCACCGGCGAGGTGCTCACCGTGTGCTATGAGCCCGTCACCGGCTCCCACGTGGGCCCCGGCACTGTGGCCTTGTTCTTCTACGGCCCCCAGCGGTGATGACCCGCTCATTACAAGCCCCCGGCGGAACAGCCTGTCCGCCGGGGGCATCTGTCTTTGCCCGGCGAAGGGGCTTGTTTTTGACAGCGGCCCTATATCGTGGTATACTAAGGCACAGACTATGAAAACACGCTTTTACCGCCTGCCGGGAAGGGAGACGTGACACATGAAAAAACTCTTGGCAGTGCTTTTTACCCTGGTCCTGCTCGCCGGACTGGCCGCCTGCGGCCATTTCGTGCCCATCATGCCGGGGACCGAACACGCCGCCATGGGGGAGGACGCCCCCGCCCCGGACGGCCAGAACGCCGAGGCCGAGGCCGCCTTCCGGGAGCAGCCCCTGATGGATTTTCTGGGCTGGGGCAGCTTTGCCTCCTCCTACTATGACAACACGCCCGTGGCCCTCAGCATCCGGGTGGGCGACAGCTATGCCTCCCCCATATTCGACCGGACCGGCATCATCTCCGCCTGCGACGCCCTCCGGGCCATGACCGTCACGGACCGGGCCGGGGACATTGACCCCACCGCACAGCCCACTGTGTTCACCTTCACCATGAGCGACGGGGACGAGCGGTCCGTCACCTTCGTGGGCGGCGCGCTGCGCATGTACGCGGGCGATTACACCGTCTCCGGCGGAGACGCCCTGTGGTCCATCCTCTTCCCCGGCTACAGCGACAGCTTCTCCGTGTTCGACCTGTACTACAGCCAGGCAATCACGGACTTCGCCAACGGCTTTTATGAAAACGTCCCCCTGTCCGTGGGCCGCCGCCAGAACGGGGGCGCCACCCTGACCTCCAAGGACCCCACGGTCATCAGCCAGGTGTTCTCTCTGCTGGTCAACGCCAGGGTGAACCGGGTGGAGGAGAGCCCCGACCAGAACATCGACCTGACCCAGGTCACCGACTACGTGTTCACCATGCCCGACAGCACCACCTATACCTTCACCTTCACCGGCCCCTGCCTGACCGTGACGGCCTCCCAGGATTACGGCCCGGTGTACTACTGGCTGGACGGCGTGGACGAGCTGCCATACCTCACCATCCTGCCGGAGAGTACCATCCCCACCTTCGCCGGGGGGTATCTGTCCGACCTGCGGGAGGACATCGCCCAGGCCCAGCTGGCCGCCTACAACGAGTACAACGGCATCACCGTCATCGGCGTGTATGTGGATTACACCATCAACGGCCAGACCGGCTATCTGACCCTGAGCGGGGACATCGCGTCCATGTTCGTCCAGCGGGTCACCACCATCACTGCCACCAACGAGCTGGTGACGCCCTCCGGGGAGAACATCACCGTGTCCGTCACCCTGTCCGACGGTTCCGGCCCCATCTTGTACTTCACCGGCGACACCGTCCAGCAGATGGTGGGCATGAACTACCCCTGCGACCCCAACGCCATGGCCACGCTCCGCAACACCATCCTGGAGCTGGCCCTGGACTCCAACAACGTGGGCACCTTTGCCGGGGAGAGCACCGGCTGACAGAGATATGCCTCCAAAAGACGATGAGGACCTGCCAGCAGGTCCTCATTTTTCGCTCATGGGCGTTTATAAGATAATCAGACGGAGGACGATATGAACAATATCTGGTCGGAAAATGTGCAGGGCGTCATGACGCTGTATCTCAGCCGAAAGCTGCGGTTCGACGACGTGTTCTTTGAGCGGTACAGACCGTTATTCGATATAGATGAAAACGCCGCTATAAAAATACTGGAGATAGGCTGCGGTCCCGGAGCGCTTGCGGAGGCCCTGCGCAGATGGTATCCCAGGGCACGCATCACCGCGATAGACAGGGACAGCAATTTCATCTCGTTTGCGAGTAAGAACATTCCGGGGGTCGATTTCCGGGAGGGGGACGCCGCAAAGCTCCCCTTCGGGGACGGCTCCTTTGACGTCACGATATCCAATACGGTGCAGGAACATATCGAACCCGCCGCTTTTTGGGGCGAGCAGCTGCGGGTGCTGAGACCGGGCGGCGTGTGCCTCTGCCTTTCCGCGAGAAAGGGTCTGCGCTGTACCGCGCCGTGTCTGGAAACGACGGCGGAGGAGAGAGGATTCTGGGAGTCCCTGCCGCAGGATGACACGTTTGAGAGGTATGGCGTCGGAAAGTTTGCGATGTCGGAGGCGGCGCTTCCCGCGTCCATGGAGGCAAACGGCTTTTCCCGCGTGACCACCGGATACGCCATCATCGACCTGACGCCGGACGCGCCGAAATATCCCGCAAAAATGGCGGAGGCCATGATCGAAGCCGAGCGGCAAAACGATTTGGAGGTGATCCGGTCCGTCCATGCAGACTGTGCTGAAAAAGTCATCGCGGCCGTGAACGCGAAATACGACGAGCGGCTCCGTCTGTACCGGGAAGGGGTCAGGCAGTGGGACACGTCCGTTTCCGTGACCATGGTCCTCCGCGGGATAAAGAAATGACTTTCCCTCTGCCGAAACCCCGTCAAAACTGCAAAAAATCAGCGCCCGCCTGTGGGATTCGGACCCATACGGCGGACGGGAATAGAAATGATAGGAGAAAACGATGAACGAATATACATATTTGACCCTGCGGGAGCGGCCGGAGCTGGAGGCCGCGGCGGCGGAATGGTTCCACAGCAAGTGGGGCACGCCCCAGGAGGCCTATCTCGCCTGTATGGACGCCTATCTTCGCGGCGAGACGGAGCTTGGCTGGTATCTGTGCCTTGACGGGGATACGATAGTCGGCGGGATGGGGGTCATCGAAAACGACTTCCACGACCGGAAGGATCTGACCCCCAACGTCTGCGCCGTCTACACGGAGGAGGGATACCGGGGCCGGGGAATAGCGGGGCGGCTGCTGGATATGGTCGTAGAGGATATGCGGGAAAAGGGCGTCACGCCCCTCTACCTCCTGACGGACCACACGGGATTTTACGAGCGATATGGCTGGGAGTTCTTCTGCCTTGCCCAGGGCGACGGCGAGCAGACCATGTCAAGGATGTATATCCACAAATAGCTCTTTGCCTATGCCGCCTCTGCTCCATAACTCGTCTTGATAGGCAAACGCGCCCCTTTCAACCTCTCTCACCGCAAAGCCGACGCTCATAGCATCCCCCTCCCCATATCACCGGAAGAACGCCTCCAGCTCTCCGCGGGTGGCGGCGCAGCGGCCGGATATCATCTGTTCCTGGCCGCCGCCACGGGCCTGGATGGCCGGACCGTGCTCCCGGATGAACGCGCGCAGATCGACCCGGCGGCTGCCCATGACGAACCGGTACGCCCCGTCCTCCCCCGCGAAGACGGCGCACACGCCGCCGCACTTTTCCATGCCCGCGTTGGCCAGGATGCGCAGCCCCTCCTCTTCCGCGCCGGGGGCGAACAGCAGCATATTCCCCTCCGCCGGTTCCAGGGCCGCGGCCCGCATCTGGGCTATCTCCCGCCGCAGGGCGGAGACCTCCCGCTTCAGCCCGTCCCGCTGGGCCAGCTGGCGCTCCACCCCGGCGGTCACCTCCCCCTGGGGCACGTTCAGCAGCCCGGATATGGCCGCCGTGGCGGTATAGCGCCGCCGGTAATCCTCCAGGGCGTCCGACCCGGCCTTCATCCACAGCCGCAGCCCGCCTCGGTGGCGCATAAAGTCCAGTATCTTGATCAGGCCCACCTGGCCCGTGGTGGCCACGTGGGGGGCGCAGCAGGCACAGTCGTCCACCCCTGGGATGGTCACGATGCGCACGTCCCCCTTCAGCTCCAGCTTGCTCCGGTATTCCAGCTCGGCCAGCTCCGGCCACCGGGGGAACCGGGCGATGACAGGCAGGTCCCGCCACACCGCCTGGTTGGCCTCCCCCTCTATCTCGTCCATCTGTTCTCTTGTGAGCTCCCCGTTGAAGTCCACCGTGCAGCCGTCGTCCCCCAGGTGGAAGCCCACGTTCTCATAGCCGTATTTTTTGTGCACCAGTCCGGAGACGATGTGCTCCCCTGTGTGGTTTTGCATTTTGCGAAAGCGCTCCGCCCAGTCCAGGCGGCCCTCCACCGTCTCCCCCACAACAAGGGGCCCGTCCGTCCGGTGGACCACCACGCCTCCCTTCTCGTGGGCGTCCAGCACCCGCGCGCTGCCCAGCGTGCCGGTGTCGGCGCTCTGGCCTCCCTCCTCCGGGAAGAAGGCGGTGGCGTCCAGCACCACCTCCCAGCCCTCTTTTCCCTGCTCGCAGGCCAGGACCCGTGCCTGGAAGTCCTTGATGCGGGCGTCTTCATAGTACAGCTTTCTGGTGTCCATCGGTTGACCTCCCGGAGAAAAAAGTGTATACTGCGCTCATGGATATCTTCACATTATGGCTGATATATCTGGAAGCGGTGAATCTGCTGGCCCTGGCGGCCTTCGGCATCGACAAGCACCTGGCCCGCGTCCACCGGGAGCGCATCCCGGAGGCGGCGCTCATGGGGCTGGCGGTGCTGGGCGGCGGCGTCGGCGCCCTGGCGGGGATGTTTCTCTTCCGCCACAAGACCCAAAAACGCAAATTCACCATCGGCATCCCGGTCATCCTGGTGCTGGAGATCGCCTTTTTCCTCAGCCTGTTTCTCGCCGTCGGCCATGGCTGACGGCGAACCGCTGCCACTATTGTAGAGAATTTACGGAGGTGCGTCAAGCATGAATCGTTATTTGGACATAAAGCCCGAGGTGGCCCAGGCCCTGGCAGATGGAAAGCCCGTGGTCGCCCTGGAGAGCACCATCATCTCCCACGGCATGCCCTGGCCCCAGAACGCCGAGACGGCGTTCCGGGTGGAGGACGTCATCCGCGCCCACGGCGCCGTGCCCGCCACCATCGCCGTCATCGGCGGGCGGCTGAAGGCCGGGCTGGAAAAGGACGAGATAGAATACCTGGCCCAGAAGGGCCAGGCCGTCACCAAGGCCAGCCGCCGGGACCTGCCGGTGCTGTGCGCCCGTGGACAGGACGGGGCCACCACCGTGGCCGCCACCATGATCGTGGCCGCCCTGGCAGGCATCCGGGTGTTCGCCACCGGCGGCATCGGCGGGGTGCACCGGGGGGCAGAGACCACCATGGACATCTCCGCTGACCTGGAAGAGCTGGCCCGCACGCCGGTGCTGGTGATATGCGCCGGGGCCAAGTCCATCCTGGACCTGGGCCTGACGCTGGAATATCTGGAGACGAAGGGCGTGGCCGTGTGCGGCTATCAGACGGACGAGCTGCCCGCCTTCTACACCCGCGTGAGCGGCTTCGGCGTGGACTTCCGGGCCGACAGCCCGGCGGAGCTGGCCGCCGCCTTCGCCGCCCAGGGGGCGCTGGGCTATCCCGGGGGGATGCTGTGCGCCAACCCCATCCCCGAGGCGTATTCCATGGACCCGGCCGTCATCAACGCGGCCATCGACCAGGCCGTGGCCGAGAGCGTGGCCCAGGGCATCAAGGGCAAGAAGGTGACCCCCTTCCTGCTGGCCAGGGTCAAGGAGCTCACCGGCGGCGACAGCTTGGAGTCCAACATCCAGCTGGTGCTCAACAACGCCGCTCTGGCTGCCGACACCGCCGCCGCGCTGTGCGCCCTGTAAAAAAATACCTGCAAAAATTTGAAAAAAAGCTCTTGACAAACAAAAAAACCGGGGTTATAATGCGTTCAAATTCAATACGTTAAACCGTTGATGAAGAGTGAGTAGCCTTTCCAGGTGTGTCACAGAGAGCCGCGGATGCTGAGAGCGCGGTACAGGCCGGAATGTGTGAATGGACTTCGGAGGGCAATCGGAAGGCAGCTTGTCTGCCCTATGTGCGACGGAGAGGAGCGCTCCGTGAAAAACGCCTCCGCGTGACAGCGCGGGTCGAGTGGGGCGTCCCGAGGACGCCAAGCCGGGTGGCACCGCAGGAAGTTATTTCATTCCTGTCCCAGCAGACAGCTGGGGCAGGAATTTTTATTTTTCCAAGGGAGGTACATCAAAATGTTCATCTTGTCCAAACGATGGCGGGCGTGAAGGACGACCCAAAAGAAGGAACATGAACCAAAAATCAAAACTATAATGAGAAAGCTGAAAAGGAGAAAACTACAATGAAGACCATGAAGAAAATGCTTTGCGCCGTATTGGCCCTGACCGTACTGTTTGCCCTGGCCGTCCCGGCATTCGCCGAGGGCGAGACCTACAAAGTCGGCATCTGCAACTATGTGGACGACGCCTCTCTGAACCAGATCGTGGAGAACATCCAGAACCAGCTGGCCGCCATCGGCGAGGAAAAGGGCGTGACCTTTGAGATATCCTACGACAACTGCAACGGCGACGCCGCCGTTATGGACCAGATCATCTCCAACTTCATCGCCGACGGCGTGGACCTGATGGTGGGCGTGGCTACCCCCGTCGCCATGCAGATGCAGGCCGCCACCGAGGACAACCAGATACCCGTCATCTTCTCCGCCGTGTCTGACCCTGAGTCCGCCGGTCTTGTGGAGAGCAACGAGGCCCCCGGCGCCAACATCACCGGCACCTCCGACTTCCTGGACACCACCGCTGTCATGAACCTGATCTTCGCCCAGGACCCCGAGGCTGACCTGATCGGCCTGCTGTACGATCTGGGCCAGGATTCCTCCGCCACCCCCATCGCTGCCGCCAAGGAGTTCCTTGACGAGAAGGGCGTCGCCTACAAGGAGTACAACGGCACCACCGTTCCCGAGGTCCAGCTGGCTGTGGACAGCCTGATCGCCGATGGCGTGGACGCCGTGTTCACCCCCTCCGACAACACCATCATGACCGCCGAGCTCAGCGTCTACGAGGCTCTGGCCGAGGCCGGTATCCCCCACTACACCGGCGCTGACTCCTTCGCCCTGAACGGCGCGTTCCTGGGCTACGGCGTGGATTACGCCAACCTGGGCGTGGAGACCGCCAACATGGTCGCCCAAGTGCTCGTGGACGGGGCCGACCCCGCCACCCTGCCCGTGATGACTTTTGACAACGGCACCGCCACCATCAACACCGATGTGTGCGAGCAGATATCCGGCAAGACCTTTGACGAGCTGGCAGAGCTGTTCGCCGACCTGTGCACCGCTGTCAAGCCCATCGAGACCGCCGAGGAATTCGAGTAATCGAGGTATAAAGCATAGATGAAAGGAAGGGCCTTTCGGCCCTTCCTTTCAATGGGAGGATATCATCCATGTCATTTTCCGCGATATGGTCCCTGGTGCAGACGGCCCTGGAGCTGGGCGTTATCTGCTCGCTGACCGTGCTGGCCCTGTTTTTGAGCTATTCCATGCTGAACGTGTGCGACCTGAGCACCGACGGCTGCTTCACCCTGGGCGCCGCCGTGGGCGCCGTGGTGGCCAT
>CANRNA010000018.1 GCA_947631805.1 uncultured Oscillospiraceae bacterium
TTTCCTCTTGACCTTCCCCCTGGTGGAAGGATTACAATACGGTCGAAGAGGGTGACACCGGGTGAAGATAAACGAGGCAGAGGCCTTGGTGGGCGTGACGAAAAAGAACATCCGCTTTTACGAGCAGGAGGGGCTGCTGTCCCCCCGGCGCAACAGTGAAAACGGCTATCGGGATTATTCCGAGGCGGAGGTGGAGGCCCTTCGGCGCATCAAGCTCATGCGAAAGCTGGGCGTGCCCATCTCGGAGATACGCAGCATGCAGGAGAACCGGCAGAGCGTGGGAGACTGCATGCGTCGGCACCTGGTGCTGCTGGAGCGGGAAAAGCGGAGCCTGGAGGAGTCCATGCGCCTGTGCTCCCTCCTGAAGGAGCGGCAGACGCCCCTAGGGGAGCTGGACGCCGGGGCGGTGCTGGAGGAGATGGAAAAGCTGGAGCGGGCGGGAGCCACCTTCCAAAACAAGCAGCGGCAGGACACGCATGTGCGCTACGCGGCCCCGGTGATCGCCGCGTTGGTGATGATAGGGCTGATGGGGGCCATTATCGGGCTGTTCGCCTGGGCCTATATGGCCGACCCGGCGGACGCGCCGCCGCTCTGGCTGCTGGCAGTGCTGATGATGATCCCGCTGGGTGTCATCGGCGGGGTGCTCCTGGCGCTCATCCAGCGGATACGGGAGATAGGGAGAGATGAGGTCAACGATGCGAAAAAATACTAAAAAGAAACTTGCCCCCATCGTGACGGCGCTCGTGGTGGCGGCGGTGGCGCTGCCCATCGTTGTGGGCGTCATGAAGGCCATAGGGCTCATCGGCTTTCTGAGCCGGAAGGGCGTGGGCCTGGCCGTTCTGGCCGTCCTGGTCATCTACGGTCTGGTGGCGGCCGCCATTTTCGTGGGGGTGCTGGCGGCCATGCGGGAGCGCCTGCGGGAGATAGACGGAGGGGAAGAGGATGAAGCCAAAAAATACTGACGGGCAGGCAAAACGCCGCAAGGACGCCCTGCGGGGCGCGGTGACGGCCACCGTCACCCAACTGGCCATAGGGGCGCTGCTGCTGTGGCTGCGGTCGGGCTGCCCGGCCGGGAGCGTGCTGAGCAAGGTACTGCTGGTCATACTGGTCCTGGAATTGGGGAGCATCGTCCCCATCTGGATAAATCTCAAAATCAGACTGAAAGAAATCGAAGGAGGAGAAGAAAATGCTGCTGCTCAATATTGACTACATCCCCGGCCCGCCCCGGGAGATAGAGGCCCTGGGACTGGTGAAGGGCACGGTGGTGCAGTCGAAAAACTTCGGCAAGGACTTTATGGCCGGGATGAAGACCCTGGTGGGCGGTGAGATAACCGGCTACACGGAGATGCTCACCGAGGCCCGGCAGATCGCCACCAAGCGCATGGTGGACGAGGCGGAGGCCCTGGGCGCGGACGCCGTTTTGAACATCCGCTTCGGTTCGTCCTCCGTCATGCAGGGCGCGGCGGAGATCGTGGCCTACGGCACAGCGGTGAAGTACAAGTAAACCCGACATCTAAAAACTACAGCCCGGGGCGGGAGCATCGGTCAGATGCTCCCGCCCCGTGGAATTTATATTCGCCCGCCTTCTTCGCCTCCGCCCCGGCGTTCCGGCCAGCCTCATGCCCCAAAAAAGAGAGGGGCATGACCATTGTGTGCATACTTTCAGAGTATTCCTTGGCCGTGAAGATAGCCTTCTATCTCGGATATGAGCTGGTATGCTTGTCCGAAGACCTCCGCCGCCTCTTCCTCCGTGGCGTTATAGAAGTCCTCGTAGTCCGCCTGTTCCCGCAGCTCAGACGCATTGCGGATGATCTTGGATATTTCCTTTCCAAACACGCCCGTTTTAACATACTGCTGGTTAAAATGTGCGATCACGCCGCTGTGCTTGCTGCTGTCAAATCCGTCCAGCGCGTTCACCGCCCGTATCGCATGAAAAATTGCATAGTAGGAACGGTTTATCGACGAACGGAAGCTGGCGTTGTGCAAGAGCAGTTCCGCCGTCTGAAGCTCTTCCTTCGCCCGTCCGAAGCGGTGCGCGGACAGCGCCGTCAAGCTGCCTGCCATAGCACGATGCCGTCCTCTCTTATATTTTTGTAAAACGGGAGCGTATCCTTCCATTCCGAAAACTTCTCATAATCGATGCACAGAACAGACAGGACCCTGCCGCAGGCGAGTTCCAGGTCAACGACCAGGTCGAGCATTTTCTCCCGCATCGCCTTCGTCGCGCCCGGGTGAAGCAGGATCGCCACATCAACGTCCGATTCGTCCGTCTGGGTCCCGCGCGCTGTCGAGCCGTACAGAATGACGCTGTCGATCAAATCGCCATATATCCTCCGCAGACCCGGCGTCAGCTCTTGCAGTGCAAGCTCGATCGTCACTATCTCCCGCCTCCTTGCCTTTGGTATCTAAATGCAGTATAGCATATCGCCGGAGGCGGGATGCTATACTGTGACATGTTTTGCGGTTCCGGCGTCAGCCGGGAGCGAAACGTCTAAAATCAAACTATAATAGCCACATCGTGGCTATTATAGCATGAATGACCCGGAAGTAAAAGGTTTTTCGTCCCCCGACAGCCCCTGTGCGTTCATCCCACGGCGCGTTTCCGGCGCCGTGGGATGTGTGTTTACCAAAACTTTTTCTTTTTTGTTATCCACAGGCACAGCAGGACGATGGCCACGCTGGCCGCGATGACCACCGGATAGCCGTACCGCCACGTGAGCTCCGGCATCCCGGCGAAGTTCATCCCGTACCACCCGGTCACCAGGGTCAGGGGGAGAAAAATGGTGGTGACGATGGTCAGCGCCTTCATGATGCGGTTCTGCCGGATGTCTATCTCCGCCTGGAAAAGCTCCCGCACCTGGAGCCCGTATTCCCGCAGGGTCTGGGCCTCGCTCTGGAGCCGCCCGATGCGCTTTTCCAGCATGTGGAGCTGTTGCAGCTCGCTGTCACGGAAGGAGCCGGTCTCGTTCTCCTGGAGGGTGCAGACCATGTCCTCCATCTGGGTGTAATACCGTATCCACCGGGCGGTCTCCTTGCGCAGGGCCGTCATCTCGGGATTGAGGTCTTCCAGCTGTCCTGCCAAGATCGCGTCCTCCAGCCGGGTCAGCCGCTCCTCCATCTCCTGAAGGTGGTGCAGGTCCTTGGCCAGCAGCATCTCCAAAAACTCACAGAAAAAGCTGCCGGGGTCCGTCCCCGTCTGCCCTCCCTCCCGACAAAGCCGCTGGACCATGGAGCGGCCCGTGCCGGTGTCGTCGCACAGAACGGCCCATCGGCCGGTCAGAAGATACCCGAAGGCGATAGGTCTGCCGTCCTTGGTCTGTCTGGGGGGCACGATGGAGCCGCAGATACTTCCGTGGCGGGTCTCCGCCTTGCACACCCTGGCGTCACGGGGAGAGGGCGTGTGGCAGAGGATGTCTCCAAGCCCCGGCACAGACGTCCTCTGGGCCAGCTCCTCCGACGTGAGAAGAACAAGGACGCTCTCCCCGTCCCCTGCCCCGCTCTCCACGGGGACCAGCCCGGCGCTGATGTTATACTGGTACATGGCGTATCGTCCTCAGCGGCGCGTTTTGCGGCGCCTGTCAGCGCTTTTTGAGCGCCTTCCGCGCGTCGCGCACGTCCTTTTCCAGCTCCTCCAGGGCGGCGTCCACGCTCTCGGCGATATACTCATCCGCCAGCATGAGCATATACAGGTCCGCGGCGGCGGCGATCATGGCCTCCTCCACCTCTTCGCCCAGGCCCAGGACGGTCACTTCCTCGCTGCCCGCCTCGTAGTAGAAAACGGCATCGGGAACTCCGTTGTGGTCGGTGTCCACAAAATAGAGATCGAACTCCCCGTCGCCGGTCAGGTCCACCGCGATGGTGTCAATGTCGCCGTCGGTGTTCTCATCGATCAGCGCCACGTCTGCCTGTTTGTCGCCGTCAAGGTCCAGCAGTATCTCGTGCCGACTGCCGCGCACCAGGAGCTTGCGCAGGTCCTTGTCAAGCTTCAGCTTTGTCTTTGTCTTCAGTAGGGTCCCCATCGTTATTTCCTCCGTCATTCAATATGTCATTGGCACAGATGTGCCATAGCTATTATAGCACATAGTGCCCTAATGAAGAATAGGCAAATCCACTTTTTTGACCAAACCCACCTCCCCGCCCTCCGGAAAGCCCTTGACAAGGAGGCCCGAAAGGGGGATATTAGGAACAGTTCCCGGGCGCTGAGCGCCGCGGGACCCACGCCCCGGTGCAGTATGGGCGTCGAGCGGAAATACCACACAAAACAGGATGAAATGACTATGGCAGAGCAGAAGACCCCGGACAAGATCAAAATACGCGGCGGGCGCGTGCACAACCTGAAAAACATAGACGTGGACATACCCCTTCACAAGATCGTGGGGATAGCGGGCGTCTCCGGCTCCGGCAAATCCTCCCTGGCTCTGGGCATTTTGTATGCAGAGGGGTCCCGCCGCTATCTGGAATCCCTGTCCACCTACACCCGCCGGAGAATGACCCAGGCGGAGAAGGCCCAGGTGGACGAGGTGCTGTATGTCCCGGCGGCTCTCGCCCTGCGCCAGCGGCCCGGCGTTCCCGGCATCCGCAGCACCTTCGGCACGGGGACGGAGCTGCTGAACAGCCTGCGCCTGATGTACTCCCGCCTCGCCAGCCACCGCTGCCCCAACGGGCACTACGCCGCGCCCTCTCTGAACGTGGCGGCGGACCTGCCGCTGGTGTGCCCCGTCTGCGGGGAGCGCTTTTTCGCGCCCGGCGCGGAGGAGCTTGCCTTCAACAGCCAGGGCGCCTGCAAAACATGCGACGGCACGGGCATTGTCCGCACCGTGGACGAATCGACGCTGGTGCCGGACGAGTCCCTGTCCATCGATGAGGGGGCCGTGGCGCCCTGGCAGACGCTGATGTGGTCCCTGATGAAGGACATCGCCCGGGAGATGGGCGTCCGCACCGACGTGCCCTTCCGGGAGCTGACAGAGAAGGAGCGGGACATCGTCTTCCACGGTCCCGCCGTCAAGAAGAATATCATCTATCAAAACAAGACCAGCGGCGCGGCCGGAGACATGGATTTCACCTATTTCAACGCCACCTATACGGTGGAAAACGCCCTGTCCAAAGTGAAGGACGAGAAGGGCATGAAGCGAGTGGAAAAGTTCCTGCGGCAGGACATGTGCCCGGACTGCGGCGGGACGAGGCTCAGCGACGCCGCCCGGGCGCCGAGGCTCCGGGGCATCTCCCTGGCAGAGGCATGCGCCATGACCCTCTCCGACCTGACGGAGTGGGTCGCCGGGGTCCCGGCCTCCCTGCCGGAGGCCATGCGCCCCATGGCGGAGAGCATTTGCGAGTCCTTCCAGAGCGCCGCGAAGCGCCTGACCGATCTGGGGCTGTCCTACCTCACCCTGGACCGGGCCGCCTCCACCCTCTCCACCGGGGAGCGGCAGAGGATGCAGCTGGCCCGGGCGGTGCGCAACCGCACCACCGGCGTGCTGTATGTCCTGGACGAGCCCTCCATCGGTCTGCACCCGTCGAATTTGGAAGGGCTGACCGGCGTGATGCACGACCTGGTGGCCGACGGCAATTCGGTGGTGCTGGTGGATCACGACACCAATATACTGGATCAGGCGGACTGGCTCATCGAGCTGGGGCCGGAGGCAGGCGCGGGCGGCGGCACGATCATCGCCCAAGGCACCCTCGCCCAGGTGGAGGATGACCCGCGTTCGCGGATAGGGAGCTTTCTCGCCGGGAGGGCGGCCATCCGTGTGGGAAAACACGTTCCCCCGGAGCAGATGTTCTCCCTGGGGACCATCCACCTGTCCACATCGAATATCCACACGGTAAAACCGCTGGAGGTGGACTTCCCCAAGGGGCGGCTCATCGCGGTGACAGGCGTATCCGGCTCTGGCAAGACCACCATGGTCCTGGAGAGCCTCATCCCGGCGCTGGAGGCCTCCATCCGGGGCGGCCAGCTCCCGCGGCACGTGAAGGCCGTCTCCGCCGACGGCATCGCCCAGGTGAAGCTCATCGACGCCACGCCCATCGGGATAAACGTCCGCTCCACGGTGGCCACCTACGCCGACGTCCACGACGAGCTGCGAAAGGTATTCGCCAAGACGGCGGACGCGAGAGAGCGGGGACGCAGGGCAGGGGATTTTTCCTACAACACGGGAGCGCTGCGGTGTCCCACCTGCGACGGCACGGGCACCATCAATCTGGACGTTCAGTTCCTGCCGGACGTGGAGATACCCTGCCCGGACTGCGGCGGCTCCCGCTACGGAAAAGAGGCCAGCCTCATCCGGCGGGTGCCGAAGCCCGGCGGCAGGGCCAGCACCCTTCCCGAGCTCATGGACATGAGCATAGACGAGGCCCTGACCGCCTGCGCCGACCTTCCCCTGGTGGCGCGAAGGCTCGCCATGCTGAAAGAGCTCGGCCTGGGGTATCTGACCCTGGGCGAGGAGACGCCCAGCCTGTCCGGCGGAGAGGCCCAGCGGCTGAAGCTGGCCAGCGAGATGGGGCGGGGCCAGGCGGACGCGGTATTCGTCTTCGACGAGCCCACCATCGGCCTGCATCCCCTGGATGTGGAGACGCTGCTCCACGTGTTTGAACGCCTGATCGAAAACGGCGCAACGGTCATTGTCATCGAGCACGATTTGGATGTCATACGAAACGCGGATTACGTGATAGACATGGGGCCGGACGGCGGCGTCCACGGCGGAGAGATCGTCGCGGCCGGGCCGCCGGAGGCGCTCTGCGGCTGTGAACGCAGCAAGACGGGGGCGTACTTAAAGCGATATATGGCGAAGGCGGAGAGAGCGGAAAGCCGCCCCTGACCGCCGCCCCCTCCCCTGCAGGCGAAAACCACCAACCGTTACGGGGCCCTATTTTTGTGCAAGTTCGCCTTTGACGCCTGGGGGCCGGGCAGGTATAATGAAAATACAACGTGTAGCACGACATGCGTAAACCCGGTTGCGTGCTGCGCGTTGTTTTTCTATGCGTGAAAGGAAGTCAAAATGGAAAAAGAAGCAAATCGTTTCCTGGGCGATGCGCCCATCGGAAAGCTCATGGGAAAGTACGCCGTGCCCTGCATCGTCTCCCTTCTGGTGGGGGCGCTGTACAACATCGTGGACCAGATATTCATCGCCAACGCCGCGTACCTGGGCTCCTACGGCAACGCGGCCAACACGGTGGTGTTTCCCCTGACGGTCATCGCCCTGGCCGTCGCCGTCATGATAGGGGACGGCTGCTGCGCCTTCGTGAGTCTGAGCCTTGGCAAAAACGAGATGTCGGACGCCCGGAAGAGCGTGGGCAGCGCAGTGGTCATGACCGTGGTCAGCGGCATAGTCCTCTGCGCCGTATATCTCCTCTTTGCCGACCCCATCATCGCCATGTTCGGCGGTACGGTGAACGACGAGACCTTCCGGTATTCCAAAGAGTACTTCTTCTGGATAACCCTGGGCGTGCCCTTTTATATGTTCGGCCAGGCCATGAACCCCATCATCCGGGCGGACGGCTCCCCCCGGTTCGCCATGGCGTCCACCCTGGCGGGGGCGCTCATCAACATCCTCCTGGACCCGCTATTCATCTTCGTCCTCCGCTGGGGCATGATGGGCGCGGCGGTGGCCACGGTGCTGGGCCAGGTGGTCACGGCGGCGCTGGCCGTGTGGTATCTGATGCGGATGCGGCTGGTCCGCCCGGCGAAGGGCGACTACCGCCCGGACCGGCACGTCGCCGGGCGCACCCTGACCCTGGGCGTCACCAGCTTCCTGTCCCAGATATCCCTGGTGGCGTCCATGGCCGCCATCAACAACATGCTGCGCCAGTACGGCGCGCTGGACGCCGTGTTCGGCCAGGCCCAGTATGCCCAGATACCCATGGCGGTGGTGGGCATCGTGATGAAGTTCTTCCAGATCGTCATCTCCGTGGTGGTGGGCATGGCGGCGGGGTGCATCCCTATCGCGGGCTACAACATGGGCGCGGGGCTCAGGGGCCGGGTACGGAGCCTCTTTTCCCGGCTGCTGGTAGCGGAGGCAGCCGTGGGGGCCGCGGCCCTCGTCATCGTGGAGTGCTTCCCGGCCCGGCTCATCGCCATTTTCGGCGCGGCCAACGAAAGCGCGTACTACACCGCCTTCGCCCTCCGGTCCTTCCGCATCTATCTTTGCATGGTGTTGTTCGCCTGCGTGAACAAGGCGTGCTTCATCTTCCTTCAGGCCATGGGCAAAGCCCTGGCCTCCACCATGCTCAGCATGGTGCGGGAGATCGTGTTCGGCGTGGGGCTGGCGCTGCTCCTGCCCCGGTTCTTCGGGCTGGACGGCGTGCTCTATTCCATGCCTGTGTCCGATGCGCTCACCTTCCTTATCGCCGCCGCGCTCATCATAAGGACCTACAGGGACCTGGGCAGCGAGCCGAAGCCCCTCGCCCGGCCCAGGCCGCACCTTTTCAAAGCGTAAAAAAGCAAAAAATCAGCGGGAACATCGGCGCGATGTTCCCGCTTACAGCTTAACAAGGGGGAAGCTGTTTATTCTTCATTTTCCGCTCCTTCAAGTACCCACGGCAGCCAATCGCAGAAACCCAAATCAAAATGCGGTTCGGGGAAACCGGGCGCTCCAGCTCTTTGCAATGACCTCATACGATTCAGGCCTCCTGTTTCTCAAATTCTGCGCTTCCCGCTTTCTGTATTCTCTGAGCATGGCTATATCCAGCCGGGCAAGAAAGATGCCCTCGGCTCCGTCCGCCTCCAACACGCACATATCCCGGGAGCCGGGGAGCTCCGGCAGGTACGCCACGCCGTCAAACAGCGTGGAGCGGCCGTTGCAGTCCGGGTGGGGAGCGGGATAATTGCAGGTGGCGATGGCGAGCATATTTTCATAGGCGCGGCCCCGCAGCTGAGACAGGCGGTTTATTTCCATCGGGCAGGCGTTGGGCACGAGCAAAAGCTCCGCGCCCTTGAGCATGAGGACCCTGGCGCTCTCCGGGAACTCCCGGTCATAGCAGATCATGGAGCCCACCATGATGTCCCCCTTTGCGGTGTCCAGCTTGGCAACGGCAAATTCGTCTCCCGCGCACAGGACGCTCTCGTCATCCGCCTCCCCAAAATCGCAGATATGGACCTTGGAATACTGATAGACCAGCCTCCCGTAACGGTCAAAAAGGCAAATGGTATTTCTCGGCCCGCGGCCGCTCTTCTCCAAAAAGGTGATGCCTATGGCCATTTCCAGCTCCCTTGCGAGGGAACTAAAGCGCATGACGAATCCTCCGTCCGCGGGAACGGCCAGCCGGTCCAGTTCGTCCGTGTCATGGGGGATGACATACCCGCTGCTCCACATCTCCGGGAACAAGGCGATGTCCGCGCCCTGCTCCCGGGCCTCCTTGCAGCACCGAACGCCTTTTTCCATGTTCTGCGCAAGACCCCCCGCGGGCAGTATTTGGAGAAGGGCGATATTTATCGAATCGGTCATCACAGTTTCCTCTCTGTTATGCTTATTTACCCGGCCAGCCCTGGTCGTTCCCGGAAAAGGGGAAAATGTCAGAACGCACGTTGGAAGTACTGCGATTTTCTTCCGTCCTCAATAAATTCTTCAACAAATGAAAAACCGCTCTTTTCGAGGACTTTGATAGAGGCCCGATTGTCGGAAAACGTAAAGGCCCCCATCGTTCGCGGCGGGAACTTTTTCCTGACCTCGCACAAAAACAGGGAGACCGCTGCCGTTGCGATTCCCTTGTTCCAGTATGAGGCATCAAACACGCAATAGCTCAACATGGCGTTTGGCGTCCCGGCATAGTCGATACAATAGCACCACACGTCACCGACATATACCCCATCGGCGACGATGGTCCTCCCGAAGCTGGCCGCCCCAGGAAGAAGCGTATCCCGATAGTCCTGCAGCGCTTCTTCCAGGGTCTTGGCTTTTTGCGGCAGCGTGGACTTGATCGTCTGCTGTTGTGCCCTGTAAAAATACAAAGCAACGGTTTCAGCCGTTCTTTCTCCCAGTTCTATCTTCATGTTTTCACCTATAGCCGACCTTCTGTGCCGTGGCGTCATTATACCCTCCCGTCCCCAAAAGCGCAAGGGCGGGGCGCCCGTATTCCCGGAGCCCATGGGAAGAAAGAGAAGGGTACGTCTTGATAATATGGCCATATCATGGTGCCGATCAGCGATGCCGCCGATTCAATGGCGGACGGGCTTATTTCCATTGACACGACCGCGCTATAAGGCGGCGGGAGCATCGTTTGAGATGCTCCCGCCCTGTTATTCAGCCTTTTAACACTATCTCCACGGCCTCATTGATGATGTCCTCAAGCTCCTTTGCGCCGTCGATCACATAATCAGAAGCCGACAGGTGATCCTTCACCATCTGAACATAAGCAATCCTCGCGTGTTTCAAATATGTATTCATCTCATTACGTATCTCATCCGCCGTAACCTCTTTCATATCTCTGAGAACGCGCCGCGCCATTGCTATATCCAAAGGGGTATCAATAAAAATGCAGCAATCCAGATAGTCCCTGATCATATCATGCTGATATGCAAATGGGTAGTCCAACAGCAGATAGTCATATTTGCCGCTGCGGATGACGCTTTCGATATCCGCTTTTAACGGAGTTAAGTCCCATACGTTAACATCCGCCCCCTCCGATACCCACTCAGAGAAGTCCTCAACTTCTCCCTTAAATGTGTAGTCGTCAAAGTGAAGTACCGCCGTCCTTGGCAATCGGTCTTTCATTGCGTTGACGACCGTTGTCTTTCCGCCTGCTGTCACGGCTCCGATCGCTATTATTTTCATAGCATGCTCCTATAGATCCCGACCTTCCGCGCCATGGCCTCATTATACCCCGACGCCTACAAAAAGCGCATGGAGCTCAGCCCGCACTCTCCGCCAGAACGCCCTCCGCATAGAGGGTCTCCGGCGCTATATCTATATCCCCGTCGCACCACACCGCCGTACCGTAGTCAATATAGACGCCTCTGAACATATCCATATCCGCCAGGGGCGCAAAAGCGGGCATACTCAGCAGCGGCTTGAAATCGAACACCTTCGCCTCGCCCGTGCTGAATCGGACCCACAGCCTATGCCCCTCCATTGGCCGAACGCCGGACACGCTCACAGCATGGGAAGGCACCCCCGCATAGGCAATTCCATCCACTATATACACGGTCATTACCTCCTCATTGCAGCGGCGCGATCTTGCCGAACGGGATACCACGCACCGCGTTGTTCCAAGCAGCATAAAGCTCATCCTCATGGATAGCCGCCCACGCCTGGACGAGTTTGAGCTGTTTCACCGGCAGACTGCCTGCCAGCAGTTCTCCGTCAATACCGACAGACGCCTCATACTCCGCATACATCACATGAAAATGCGGTTTGTTGTGTTGCCCATCATCCATATAGATCATTTTGATTATGATATTGTAGAACCGACAAAGTTCAGGCATCGTGATCACCTCTAAACTTTCCAATGTCCTCACAAATCTTGGAACTGGTGCGGCAATATATCCACGTCGCTCTGCTCTGTGGCCTCGCTGCGGGCATAGGAACCGAACAGATAGACCTCCCGCAGACCGTACTTCTCGGCCACAGGCGCTATCCGCCGCTTCAATTCTTCCACAGAGTAGATCATATTGACACCTCGCTGTGTTAAGTATAGCGCAAGTTTGGCGGATTTACAAGGCGCTTCAATAGAACTCTGCGGCGGATGGGCTTATTCCTATTGACACGACAGCGCTATAAATCGGCAGGAGCATCGCATTGATGCTCCCGCTCTCTTAAATAAGTCTATAAGTCCGTCCGACGGCGGCTTATGAGAACCACCAGCCGAAAAGCGGCGACAGCGGTATCATAAAAACCGAAAAGATCATGGACGAGACGGAGATAAGCGTGGCCCGCTGGGCGGAGGGGAAGCGGTCGTTCAGTCTCTTGTCGCTGACCAGCTGGAGGCTGTCGTCCAGAAGTCCCGCCAGCAGACCGGAAGCCATCAGCACCGGCAGGCACGTCCCCCGCGCCGCCAGGGCGCAGAGCAGAACGCCTGCCCCGGTGAGGGCCGCCGCCTTCGGATGGGGCAGGCGGTCCAGCCTGCCCGTCAGCAGTCCGGCCAGACCGCCGCCCAGCCCCAGCGCGAACAGCGCCGGTCCCAGCAGCGCCGGGACCGTCACCGCCGCCTCTACCTTCTCTTGCAGATAAAATCCCGTCAGGGTCGCGCATGCCCCCACCAGGGCGTTGAGCACCATGATCCGCACGGCCACGCCGTCCGATCGAAGGAGCGCCCAGGCGCCCCGGACTGTCTCCCCCAGGGCGGCGGGCAGCGTCCGCAGCGTTATCCCGGGGACGTCCCGCGCAGGTTCCCGCACGGTCAGCGCGGCCGTCAATCCGATGAGGGCGATCCCCGTGTCCAGCAGGTACGCCCGCCGCCAGCCCAGAAGCACCGTAGCCCCCGCCAGCAGCATGGCGCCGCTGGCGTTGAAGCGGTATACCCCGTTTTGCAGGGAGGAGAATTTCAGATAGTCCGCACCCTGTCCCGCTTGCAGCATGGACTCGTATGTAATGGCCTCCCGGGTGCCGGACTCCAGGTTGTACCCGAGGGCGGAAACGGCCAGAGACAGGCACACCCCCGCCATCCCCCGGGAGGCCACCATCAGCAGGGCGGAGAGCACAAACATTATGTGGCTGGCCATCAGGGTCCGCTTCCGCCCCAGCACGTCCGCCAGGACGCCCGAAGGCAGCTCGCAGCACAGGCTCACGATATGGAACACCGCCTCCGCCAGGCCGATCTCCACCAGGGAGAACCCCCGCAGCGCCAGCAGCAGGACCCACACGCTTCCCGCCGGGCGGAAACCCACTGACCATTCCAGGACCAGAAGGGCCAGCTTTTGCTTGGAAATAGAAAACTGTTTTATATTTTTGGGCATAAAAATAGCGCCATCCTTTCTCTTTCATCATAAAGAAAAGGATCGGCGCGACCGTTTACCGTGACCCGCAGTCACCGAAAAAAGGGCGCACTGATCCCATGGATGGCCAAATCGCAGCCGAGAAAATGCAGGATCAAGCCGTTTTGCATCCACCGCATCGTCGCGCCCTCCTCTCATAAGATGGGGTAAGTATACCATACGCGGACACGGAAAGTCAAGAAGCGCCTTTTTCTCCGGGCCGTGCGGCGCACGCATAAATTAACTGATAGTAAAAAATAATTCCTTTTGTTTAATCTCCGTTCAATAGACTTTTGCGTTCCGACCGGCTATAATCGGTCCAGAAACCGTGAAGGAGGCAGCGGAACATGACGGTAGGAAATGTTATCAAAAAATACAGAAAAAATAAAGGTATGACCCAGGAGGAGATGGCCGCCCGTCTCGGTGTGACCGCTCCCGCCGTGAATAAATGGGAGAAGGGCAACACGCTGCCGGATGTCGCTTTGCTCGCTCCCATCGCGCGGCTGCTCGGCATTACTACAGACGAACTTCTGTCCTTCAAAGACGAGCTGACAGACGAAGAAATAAACCAATATTTATCAAATATCCAAAAGGACCTGGAGAGCAAAGATTTCCACGATGTATTTCTCTCCGTAAAGGAAAAAATCGAGGAATATCCTAATTGTGAGAGGCTGATCTGGCAGGCGGCCGTCATTCTGGACGCAGAACGGATGGCAGCAGAGCTTCCCGACAGCGACAGATATGACGACGCAATATGCGGATGGTATGAGAGGTGCCTGCGCTCAGAGGACGAACGGATCCGGGGGCAGGCGGCGGACTCGCTGTTTCACACGTTTATTCGGAAAGAGGACTATGAAAAAGCGGCTCAATACTTGGACCATTTCTCTCTGGAAAATCCGGAACGCAAGCGCAAGGAGGCGCTTGTGAACAGTAAGACGGGAAAACGGGCGGAAGCCTACCGCGCATACGAGGAATTGATCTTCAGCGGATATCAGCATATACAGCTGACATTGAATGACCTGCGCATTCTTTATATGGAAGACAATGATCATGAAATGGCGAGAAAACTGGTCGAAGTTTCGTCCTCCGCCGCGGCCGCGTTTGAAATGGGCAGATATAACGAGGTCTGCTGGGGGCTGGATGTCGCCGTGCGGGAAAAGGACGTCGCGTGGACAGCACGGCTTATACGGGAAATATTGGACAGTGTGGGCACGATAGGCGATTTCGCAAGGTCCAGGCTCTATCAGCACATGACGCTAAAGCCTGTTGACCCTGATTTTTCAACCTCCTTAAAGCGGGAGCTTTTGACGTCGCTCGAAGACGAGACCTTCCATTACATGCAGGGAAACGAGGAATGGGAAAAGCTGAAAAGCGGTGAATAACAGCACAGCTAAAGGCTGTGGAATAACGTAGACTTAAAGAAAACCTGTCCGGCAAAAGCCGCTCCCCCTGCCTTATGGCAGGGGGAGACCTTTCAGCGTTCTTCCTGCCCGCCGGACACGATATTCTCCAATAGCTTCACGTATGCCAGGAAGGTCTCCCGGCCCAGCTCCGTCAGCTCATAGGTGGTCCGGGGTCGGCGGGAGAAAAACTCCTTGCGGCTGGCGATATACCCCTCCGCCTCCAGCGTTTCCAGCTGCTTGCCCAGGTTCCCGGCGGTGGCGGCAGTGAGCTTTTGCAATGTGGTGAAATCCTTGGGCCCCGCCATCAGCGCCGCCACAGCCCCCAGCCGCAGCTTGGACTGGAATGCCGCCGGTATCTCATGCAGCTCCATGGGCCCTGTCCTTCTTCAGCAGATACCCAAACGCCAGCAGGAGCAGCCCGGGAAAGCCCTGCAGGACCAGCCACGCCGGGACCGCCCATGTAAGCTGGCTCAGCCGCTCGATACCGACGCTCAGCCAGTCAAAGGGCATGGCCATCCGCGCCAGCCCGAAGGCGAAGGCCGCCAGGCCCAGGATAAGCATGCCCTTGTTCTCCGCGAACGCCGCTGTCAGTAGCAGCGGCAGCGCGGGGAACAGGCACCACAGCACCCGGGACACATATACGCCCCCGGATATCACCGACGTGTCCGTGACGAACACATAGTTCATCATCGCAACCACCACGTCGCTGAAAAGGCTCACGCACACGAACACGGCCAGACACACGCCCCACACATCCAGCAGCTTCCGGGCCAGGGCGTTGAGCCCCTCCCGCTCCGCCCGCCGATGCCAGCGGAAAAACGTGACGCCCAGCGCCGCGTACAGCGCCAGCAGCAGCGGCCCTTTCAGAAGCGCGATGTGGTATGCCAGCCAAGGCTCCCTGCCCGCGGCATGCAGCGCCACAGAGAGCGTGTTCAGCGCCGTGGCAGCGACCCCATAGCCCAGCCATATCCAGCCGTAGGCGCTGAAGAATCCTGCCAGCCCCCGCAGCCCCGTCATGGTCTGGGCCAGCATGGCGCGGAT
>CANRNA010000019.1 GCA_947631805.1 uncultured Oscillospiraceae bacterium
CAGGGTATCGCGCAGGGTCTCCAAAATGGTGCGGGCCTGGCCGTAATTGACCATCTGCCGGTCCACCTCTATCTGGACCATGGGCAGGGAGGCGGCGTCGCAGGCCTTCTTGATAAGGGGATAGTCGAATTCCTCCGGGTCGCAGAACTTGGTCAGCAGCATGACCACCGCCTTCGCCCCGCTGTCCTTTGCCAGCTGAACGATGTGCTCCACCCGCTTCTTTTCCGGGTCATAGAGCACCGAGCAGCAGTCCATGTCCTGGAACTTCTTCGCCAGCCGGACCAGGGGCGCGCCGTCCTCGGGGGTGTCGGTGCGGTACTGGCGGCTCTCGGCGGCCACGTCGTCCGCCGCCACGGTGAAGCCGTACTCGTCCAGAAGGGAGGTGATGCCGGGGGCGTCGGCCAAAATGCCGGTGGTGACGACGGGTATCTTCTCCGGCCCAGCGGGCTCTGTCTCCAATGCCGCCAGCAGCTCCGTCACCCAGGCGGTGTGCTCGGCCTTGTCCATGAACCAGGCGCTTTTGAACACGGCGGACCGCTGGGCGGCGCTCACCTCGGGGTGGGCGGCCAGGGCCTTCGCCAGGGCGCGCATGACCTGGTTATGGTGGTCGTAGACGTTGATGGCCCGGGCCAGCTCCGCCTCGTCGAAGACGGCGCCGGTGGCCTTTTCCAGGTCCCGGATGACCCGGTCATAGCCTGCCAGGATGAAGTCCCGGGCGTAGTCCGGCTTCCGGTTCTGGGGCCAGGTCATGGGGATGAAGGGGATGGAGGGAACGGCGTATTTCCAGTTCTGGCCCAGCACCTTCAGACTGTCGCACAGGGAGGGGATGACGATGGCGCTGGCCCCCTCGTAGGCCCCGGCCATGCCCAGCTCCACGATGCTCTGGGCGATGGAGCAGATGAAGGCGGGGAAGTATTCCTTGCTCCGGCGCAGCTCCATGTCGCCGCCCCACGCGCCCATGGGGACAAGGCCCATGGCATAAATTATCTCCTCGGGGGTGTACACCGGGGCGGTGAGAACCACCTTCCGCCCCTGGGCCAGATACCGGCGCATCTGTCCCGCCGGGTCCTTGGCCACGGCCTCGAACCGGGCCAGAAATTCATCCAGAGCCATGTCACATCGCCTCCTTCCGGGCCTGCATGATCTCCATAAGCCCCTGGACGCGGGTGTCATACTGGGCCTCGGAGAAGTTGCGGGGGTCGGCCTGGTCGCCGTCAAAGCTGACGACGGGGATGTCACAGGCCTGGCCTATCTGGCGGCTCATCTCCACCATGAAGCCGCTCCAGAGCTTGCAGCTGCGGTTGGTGTGGACCAAAAGGCCCTCCACGTGGTTGTCCCGGCACAGCTTCACGCGCTTGTCCCGGCTCAGCTCCAGGTTGATGGCGTTGGGCACCCGGCAGTAGGCCCGGCACATGTCGTCAAAATCCTTGTAGATGAAGCCGAAGGCGTCGGCGTAGATGGTGGTCACCATGTTGATGCCCCGGCTCTTCAGCCCCGTGGACGTCACCCGCAGCCAGGGCCAGCAGGCGATGCCCTCGAACATGATGCGGTACTTCTCCTCCGCCCGGAAGGTGGACAGGCCCTTTTCGTGGTTGTCCTCGTACTCCTGCAAGAGGGTCTCCATGGCCTCGGCGGCCTCCTTCTTGCCGCGGGCCGTGACCATGACGGCCATGTGGTTGAGCAGGTCGAAACCGTTGAAGGGGGAGGGCTCATACCGGGCGCAGGCCGTGGCCGCCAGCCAGGCCCGGCTGGTGCGGCCGGAATACTCCATGACCTCCCGGTACTTCTCGTCGCTCCACTTCTTGCCGGTGAGCGCCTCCAGCTGGTGGATGGCGTCCCAGAACTGGGCCCTCACATACGCCAGCTCCCCGTCGGAGACCTCGTAGTCCGGGTTGAAGGGGATGTCGATCATGATGAGGGGGATGTTCAGCTCCCGGGACAGGTTTTCATACCACTTTATCATGCAGTTGCAGATGTTGTTGCAGCACAGCACGAAATCGGGCATGGGCACGTTCTGCTCCGGGGCGTCCTTGATCTTGGCGTAAGCCAGGCTGATGCGGGCGTAGGCGCAGATGTCGTTGGAATAGCCGTCCGCCTCGCTTATCTCGCACAGCCTCGCCCCGCCGCCGCGGGCGGCGATACCGGCGGCCTGGTTTTCGGGATAGACCACCGCCAGACCAAGGGTCTCGGGTATCTCCACGGGGAAGTTGCTGGCGCACCATCCCACCGGCTCGCCCCGGTCCTTGGCCGCCTGGGCGTCAGAATAGGCCTTGGCGGCTATCTGCCCCAGCTTGTATTTGGCCGAATTGGGATCGGGGGGCGGGCGGTGCTTTTTTATCTCCTCAGACATAGGCATGACCTCCTTTTATTCTTTTTATTATAATAACGTTCCGTTATTTTCCCTTTCGATAGGCATAGATGGCCGCGCCCACCGCGCCGAACAGCTGCCCGTCCGGGCTGACCAGCACCGGCTCTCCCAGCGCCTGGGACAGGGCGGCGCGGACGCCCTCGTTCCGGGCTACGCCGCCGCTCATGCACACCGCCGGGACCACGCCCTGCCGCTTGACCAGGGCCGAGACGCGCCCCGCCACCGAGGCGCATATCCCCGCCGCCAGCTCGTCCATGTCCACGCCCCCGGCCAGAAGGCTGATGACCTCGCTCTCGGCGAAGACTGTGCAGGTGCTGGACACCGCCGCCGCGCTCTTGGCCCGCGCGGCCCGCTGGCCCAGCTCGTCCAGAGAGATCTGGAGCACCGAGGCCATCACATCCAAAAACCGGCCCGTTCCGGCGGCGCATTTGTCGTTCATCGTGAAGCCGCGCATACGGCCCTCCCCGTCCAGGGAGATGACCTTCGCGTCCTGGCCGCCGATGTCCACCACCGTGCGTACCTGCGGGAAAGCGGCGTAGGCCCCCAGCGCGTGGCAGGTCAGCTCGCTGACCTCCATATCCGCCGCGTCGCACCGTGTCCGGCCATAGCCGGTGGCCGCCACCACCGCCATGTCTTTCATGGACAGGCCCGCGCCGCGCAGCACGCTCTCCAAAGCTGCCGCCGGGCCCTTCGTCCCGATGCCGCCGAGGGCCAGTGAAACCGCCAGCCGCTCTCCGCCGTCCCGGAGCACCGCGCATTTGGATGTGGTGGAACCGATGTCGATGCCCAGGGTGTACATAGCCTTTCCTCGCTCTCTATACTGGTATTACCAGTATACTTAGCAATCCATCCATTGTCAACGAAAAAACGACGGGCGTTTTCGACAAAATAACAACTAGATTTTTATTCAACTTGGAGAAATGAGGCCATTTACACAAAAAAACAAAAAATCATAGTTGACTTAGTTAACTAGGTATGGTACAAATATTATGGTCATACCAGATGGGCCCCGTCCGGGCTCCCGGGACGAGGGCCTTTTGTTCCTCTAAAATGGTCTTACCAGTTAACTTTGTCGATGCGTTATTTAATATGTAGTAAGGAGGTCATACCATGAACGAGCAGTTTTCCCGTCCTCTGGATGGGGTAAAGGTGGTGGAGCTGGCTACCTTTATCGCCGCGCCCTCCTGCGGCCGCTATCTGGCCGACCTGGGCGCGCAGGTCATCAAGGTGGAATCCCCCTCCGGCGACCCCTACCGGGGCACCGCCATCAATGAGGGCCGCCCCACCGGCGATCTGGAGAACACCAGCTTCGACCTGGACAACGCCGGAAAGCAGGATATCTGCCTGAATACGAAGAGCCCCGAGGGCCGGGCGGTGCTGGAAAAGCTCATCGCCCAGTGCGACATCTTCATCACCAACGTGCGCTATAAGTCCCTCATCAAGTCCGGCCTGGACTATGACACCCTGAAGGCCAAATATCCCAAGCTGGTGATGGGCTACGTCACCGGCTACGGGGAGGAGGGCCCGGACAAGGACCTGCCCGGCTTCGACTTCACCGCGTTCTTCGCCCGGGGCGGCATCTCCGGCACCCTGTTCGACAAGGACGCCTCGCCCATGCTCACCATCCCCGGCTTCGGCGATCACCCGGTGGGCATCTATCTGGCCAGCGGCCTGCTGGCGGCCCTGTATCGGGCCAGCCGCACCGGCCGGGGGGATATGGTGACCGTGAGCCTGCTCCACAGCGCGATATGGTCCGTGTCCACCATGCTACAGGCGGCCCAGTACGGCCAGAGCGCCTCCCGCTATCCCATGAGCCGCAAGGATATCGCCAATCCCCTGAACGGCATTTTCAAGACCAGCGACGACCGCTGGGTCCAGTTTGCCTCCCCGGCCTACGACGCCATGTATGCCCGGTTCGTCACGGCCCTGGGCCTGCCGGAGCTGGCGGCGGACGAGCGGTTCTTCCCCCAGGCCAATCTCCAGTCCCATCTCCACGAGTTTTACGATATCCTGGTCTCCACCGTGGCGGGCAAGACGCTGGCCCAGTGGTGCGACATCTTCAAGGCGGCGGACATCCCCTACGCCGTGGCCCAGACATGGGACGAGCTGCTGGACGACCCCCAGGCGTGGGCGGCCCACTGCTTCTATAAATACAAGTTCCCCACCGGCGCGGAGCGCACCATGGTCCGGCCGCCGGTCCTGTTCAGGGACACGCCCCTGGCCGAGCCCATGCGGGGCCCCTATCAGGGGGAGCAGACGGAAAAGCTCCTGGGCGAGCTGGGCTACACCCCAGAGCAGATAGACGCCATGTTCTCCTCCGGCGCGGCGGCACACCCCGCCCCCAGAGAGCACTGAGCGGCAAAGATATATGTGAGGAGGAATTTCTATGATCCTGGATGCGAAACATGAGATGCAGCGCAAGCTGTTCCGCCAGTTCGCGGAAAACGAGTTCACCAAGGAGCTGCAGGACGAGCTGGACCAGACCGGGGAGTTCAACTGGGACATCCACCGCAAGATGGCCAAGTACGGCTTCATGGGCTGCAAGATACCTGTGGAGTACGGCGGCCAGGGGGCGGACTATCTGACCTACGCCATCATGGTGGAGGAACTGGCCCGGATAGACTCGGTGCTGTCCATTTACGCCAATACCTCCAACTCCCTGGGGGGCGGCCCGCTGATGCTGGCAGGCAGCGAGGAGCAGAAAAAGAAATATCTCCCCCCCATCGCCAGCGGGGAGAAGATATTGGTGTTCGCCCTGACGGAGCCGGGCGCCGGTTCCGACGCGGGGGGCACCGTGACCACCGCGGTCCAGGACGGGGACGAGTTCGTCCTCAACGGCCGCAAGTGCTTCATCTCCGGCGCGCCGGTGGCCGACTGGGTCATCGTGTTCGCCAAGACCGACCTGAAGGCCAAGGGCTCCAAGGGCATATCCATGTTCATCGTGGATATGAAGCTCCCCGGGGTGTCCTGCGGCTCCCATGAGAAGAAGATGGGCATCAACGGCTATCCCACCTGCGACGTGGTGCTGGAGGACGTGCGGGTGCCCAAGGACTGCCTGGTGGGCCCCCTGCACAAGGGCTTCCAGTACGCCATGAAGACCCTGGACGGCGGCCGTCTGGGCATGGCGGCCCAGGCCGTGGGCGTGGCCCAGAGCTGCCTGGACGAGGCGGTCAAGTACGCCAAGGAGCGCAAGCAGTTCGGCAAGCGCATCGCCGACTTCCAGGGCATCAGCTTCATGATCGCCGAGATGGCCACCGAGGTGGAGGCCGCCCGGCAGCTGGTGTATCACGCCGCCGTGCTGAAGGACGCGGGCAAGGAGGCCACCTCCGCCTGCTCCATGGCCAAGTTCTTCGCCGCCGAGGCGGCGAACCGCTGCGCCTATAAGGCCGTGCAGATACACGGCGGCTATGGCTACATCAAGGACTACAAGGTGGAGCGGCTTTACCGGGACGCCCGCATCTGCAGCATCTACGAGGGCACCAGCCAGGTCCAGGAAATGGTCATCGCCAGCGGGCTTTTGAAGAAATAAGGAGGGCAAACCTATGAAGATCATCGTGACAGTCAAACAGGTCCCCGACACCTCCGGCAAGGTGGCGGTGAATCCCGACGGCACGCTGGACCGTGCCTCCATGCAGACCATCATCAACCCTGACGACATGAACGCCGTGGAGGCCGCCCTGTCCCTGAAGGACGAGCTGGGCTGCAAGGTGGTGGCCTTCACCATGGGCCCGCCCCCCGCCGAGGGCATGCTCCGGGAGCTGATGGCCATGGGCGTGGACGAGAGCGTGCTCATCACCGCCAGGGAATTCGGCGGCTCCGACACCTACGCCACCAGCCAGATATTGGCCGCCGGTATCGACGCCTACGGGGTGGACCAGGACGACATCGTCTTCTCCGGCCGCCAGGCCATCGACGGCGACACCGCCCAGGTGGGGCCCCAGATCGCCGAAAAGCTCCATCTGCCCCAGGTCTCCTACGCGGGGGAGATAAAGCGGGAGGGGGACAGCCTCATCATCAAGCGGATGCTGGAGGACGGCTATATGCTGGTCAAGGTCCAGACACCCTGCCTCATCACCTGCGTCAAGGAGCTCAACACCCCCCGGTATATGACCGTGCGCGGCATAGAGGAGTGCTTTGCCAAGCCCCTCACCGTCATGACCTACGAGACGCTGAAGG
The DNA here is from genome assembly GCA_947631805.1 of uncultured Oscillospiraceae bacterium. Taxonomy (GTDB): domain Bacteria; phylum Bacillota; class Clostridia; order Oscillospirales; family Oscillospiraceae; genus CAJOIG01. The sequence continues at coordinate 6,545 of CANRNA010000019.1, forward strand.
ACCATCCCCTCATCGATGCGACCACCATCGGTCTGAAGGGCTCTCCCACCAACATCTACAAGTCCTTTACCCCGCCCCAGAAGGGCGTGGGCGTGATGCTGGAGGGCGACGGGAAGGAGACCACCGACAAGCTGGTGGGCATCCTGAGCGCCAAGCACATCATCTGACAGGAAGGAGACTGGAAAAATGGCTGAGAATTTCAACAGCGCGGATATCGGCGCGTTCAAGGACGTATGGGTCTTCTGTGAGCAGCGCCAGGGCAGGATGATGCCCACCACCTTCGAGCTCGTAAGCGAGGGGAGAAAGCTGGCCGACGAGCTGGGCGTGAAGCTGTGCGGCATACTGCTGGGCGACGGCGTGGACGGCATCGCCCCGGAGCTGGGGGGCTACGGCGCCGACAAGGTGTATGTTTACAACAGTCCGCTTCTGAAAGATTACACCACCGACGCCTATACCAAGGTCGTCGTGGACGCGGTCCGGGACCTGAAGCCCGAGATACTGCTGTTCGGCGCGTCCAACATCGGCCGGGACCTGGCGCCCCGGTGCGCCGCGAGGCTCCACACCGGCCTGTGCGCCGACTGCACTCACCTGGACGTGGACCTGAACGGCTACATTGAATTTCTGCGCACCGGCTCCTCGCTGGACGTGGACAACACCAGCTTTGAGAGCAAGCAGTTCGACGTGAACACCAACCTGAAAATGACCCGTCCCGCCTTCGGCGGCCACCTGATGGCCACCATCGTCTGCCCCCGCTTCCGCCCCGCCATGGCCACGGTCCGGCCCGGCGTCATGAAGCGCGGCGCTTACGACGAGGCAAAGGCCAAGACTGTGGAGCTCATCCACCCCGCCTTTGAGCTATCTGCCGCGGACGTGAAGACCGAGGTCCTGGACGTGGTGAAGGCCGCCAAGAAGCTGGTGGACCTGATCGGCGCGGACTATATCGTGTCCGTGGGCCGTGGCATCGCCAAGGACGTGGAGGGCGGCATCAGGCTGGCCGAAGAGCTGGCCGCGGAGCTGGGGGGCGTAGTGGGCTCCTCCCGCGCCGTGGTGGACGCGGGGTGGCTCTCCGCCGACCACCAGGTGGGCCAGACCGGCAAGACCGTCCATCCCAAGGTCTACATCGCCCTGGGTATATCCGGGGCCATCCAGCACAAGGCCGGGATGCAGGACTCCGAGTGCATCATCGCCGTGAACAAGAACGACGGCGCCCCCATTTTTGAGATAGCGGATTACGGCATCTGCGGAGACCTGTTCAAGGTGGTGCCCGAGCTCATAGCGTCCGTAAAGGCCGCCAAGGCCGCAAAATAAGCGTTTTTTAGCCTCCTGCACTGACGCCGGTATCCCCGGCGGCCGGGCCCGTGCCCCGCGCAGCTCCCGCAACCGGCTGCGCGGGGCGGGTTTTATTCTGGATATGAGGTATGAATGATGAAGAAAACGAATCGTTGGTTTTATGCCGCCGTGGGCGTGGCGGTGCTGCTGTGCGCCGGGATGGTCTATGCCTGGAGCGTGCTGTCCGGGCCCATCGCCCAGGAGTTTCCCCAGTGGACGGCGGCCCAGCTCTCCCTGACCTTTACCCTGGTGATGATACTGTTCTGCGTGGGCTGCATGGCCGGGGGGTTCCTGTCGGCCAGGGTGAGCGCCAAGGTATACCTGTGGGTGTCGGCGGGGCTGTTTCTGGCGGGCTTTGCCCTGGCCAGCCGCATACAGACCCTCGCGGGCCTCTATCTGAGCTTCGGCGGGCTGTGCGGCTTCGGCTCGGGCCTGGCCTACAGCGCCGTCATGGGCACGGTGGGCAAGTGGTTCCCGGACAAGCAGGGGCTCATCTCCGGGGTGCTGCTGATGGGCTTCGGTATCAGCAGCTTTCTCATCGGCAAGGTCTATCAGGCCTGCACTCCCGAGACCGTGGGGGCCTGGCGGCATTCCTTCCTGGTGCTGGGCATCGTCACCGCCGCCGTGCTGGCCCTGTGCGGCTTTTTCATGGAAAAGCCCGGCGCGGGGTTCGTCCCGCCCGCCACGGCAGGAAAGAAGAAGAGTTATGTAAACCACGTCGCCATGGAAACGCCCACCTCTCTGATGGTGCGGCGTCCGGCCTTTTGGCTGTACTACCTTTGGGCCGTGCTGCTGAGCGCCGCTGGCCTGGCCTTGGTCAGCCAGGCCAGCGGTATCGCCAGAGAGGTGGGCAGGGAGGTGTCGCCCGGCGTCATCGCCACGGTGGTGGGGCTGATCTCCGTCTTCAACGGCATCGGCCGGGTCATCATGGGCGGCCTGTTTGATAAGGTGGGCCGCAGCGCCACCATGCAGATCGTGAACGGCCTGTTCATCCTGACAGGCGCGGTCCTGACAGCGGCGCTGAAGACCGGCAGCTTTGCCGTGCTGGTGGCGGGCTTTGTGCTGGGCGGCCTGGCCTATGGCGGCGTGACCCCCACCAATTCCGCCTTCGTCAGCTCCTATTACGGCATGCAAAATTATCCCCAGAACTTTTCCATCGTCAACACCAATTTGATCGTCGCCTCCTTCGGCAGCACCATCGCCGGGGCCCTGTATGACGCGTCGAAGTCCTATATGATGATTTATCTTATGATATGCGCCCTGGCCGTGGGCGGCATCGCCGCCTCCGCCGCCATCACCCGCTGCGACAAGCGCATGCTGGCGAAAAAGGAAGGATGATCATGATTGACGTGATCGGTATGGGAATTGGCTAGAAGAGGCGCGGCGTTATGCCGCGCCCGTCATAATATACGCTCGAGGAGCGCTTCGGTTCATTTTTCCGTCTCCGGGTGACAAAAACAGACAGGAGGCCCCAAATTTTTGAGGCCTCCTGAAAAAATATCTTGCACTTTAAACAATACGACGGTATAATAAGCTCACGAGGTAAACCAAAAAAGGCAGGGCGTGAAGTGCTGCAACACCGCACGCCCTTATGCAGGAGTGTACGCCTCCCACACAGCAGGAAAACTGCGCCGACCTCATTATAACCGCTTGCCCTCTGTTTTACAAGATTCCCCCTTGGAAAAACAGCGGAAGAGCGGCTGATGAGGCGTTGTTGTCTCCATTTTTTGCGGTGTAGGGTCTAGGCCCTGCGCCGATTTTTGTTTGCCTCAGCGGGAAAACGGGGAGGGGCGGGACAGCGTCCCGTCCCTCTTCGGCCCACTGAGAGAGCAAAAAAGCCGTCGGAGACGGCAAAAAATTAGGAGGCAGCATGATGAAAAAGCGCGTTTTGAGCCTGCTCCTGGCGCTGGTGATGGTCCTGGGCCTGGGGGCCCCGGCCATGGCCGACGAGGGGAGCGGGACGGTAGAAGAGGCCCTCACCGGGGCCGAAGAGCTCGTTGACCAGGGGGAGGAGACCCCGGCGCCTGCGGCGTCGGAGGAGCCTGCCGACGGAGCGGAGGAGACCACGGCGCCTGCGGCGTCGGAGGAACCTGCTGACGAGGGGGAAGGGACCCCGGCGCCTGTGGCGTCCGAGGAGCCCGTTGACGAGGGGGAGCCGACGCCTATAGAGGCGGACGGCGTCGCGCCCGTCGCCGACACCCCCGCCCCGGAGGAACAGGGAGAGAAGGTGATACTGCATCTTGCGGGAGAGACTTCGGCATTCCAGAGAGCTTACATGGTAGCTACCGGCGTAGAAGGACCTCCTCCTTCTGTGGATGACGGCTCGGAACTTGTGCCAGGCGCTTGGGTGCATATTGATCTTGAAGGTGAATACCAGCTGAGTGTTGAAAATGGCAGGCTCGAGAAAAGTCTCTATTACTGTAGCGGGAGGACTGGCGAGTTGCATCATCGCTATCAACTCATTGTGCCGCAAAGCGGGACCATGACCGTTACTATTTCTAAGAGCGAAGAGGAACCGCCCAGGGTCATCCCTGTGCAGTATGAGGGGGAGACAGGGCAGGTAGCCAATTTGGAAAATGCGCAGTATACTCTTCCCGGAAATTTATATTCAGGAGAGTGTCTTCGTGTGGAAGTCAATAAGGGCTTTGTTGTGACGGCGGTCGAAGGCGGGACATTTAATGTTGGTGAAAACGAGGAGAAAGAGACTACAAATGTCTATCGCATATATGCGGATGAAAACGCCGCTGTCGTCAAGGTGACCATCGGCGCGGCAAAGCAGATCAAAGTGAACATTGAGGGCGACGGCCAGGTCCAGCGTATGGATGGGACGGTCCTCCAGTCCGGCGAGATGGTCGATGAAGACACGCTGTTGAAGCTTCCCAGCAAGAAGCAATATACAGTCACGGTGTCTGACGGTATTCAGATTTGGGAGAATTCAAGGGACGGAGTTCCTTATGAGACCATTGTGGTTACTGACAGTGACGGGGACGGGGAGATAACCATCACCATCACGGAAGCGGCCACGTTCACGCTCCATGTCCTGGGAGCGGCGGACAAGGCTGTATTCACAGACGAGTACGGAGAGGTCGTTTCCGACGGCTCGCAGATCAGTGAAAATGCGCGGTTGTTCAACGTGGAGCCTCAGCCAGGGTACACGGTGTATGCGGCAGGCTCTGACCAGTGCGAGTTGAGGACCGAAGGAGGAAAAACAGTAGAAACGATTTATCATGCAGACAAGGGCGACATCACGGTGACGGTCATAGAAGCACCGGTTAATGTTATCATAGAAGGACAGAAGTATTATCAGGTCGGCTGGAGTTTAGCTTCAGGTCAGGGTATACTGATGGGTGCTTCTACTTCCAAAGGCTTCACTTGCAGCAGCGGGCCTGTACCCGCCGGAGCTACCATTTGGGTAAAAGTCGAACCTGGGTATGGCGTGGAGGTCAAAAACGGGGCGAACATAGATCAGCGATATTGGGATGATTCTTATTTCGGTGAAATAGGAAGGTACTACAAGATCCTTTGCCCGGCCAGCGGCACAGTGACGATAACCCCCGTGACAATGGCGCAGGGAGAGGAACGCATGGTCCCGGTGGAATTCGACGACCCGGAGGGGAAGATACATTCCGGATGTAAGGGCTATAATCACTACTATTCCTATATACCGGAGTCTGCAGGAGCCGATTATTCCAATGATTTGAATGATGTGGATATAGCGCAGGGATATGAGCCGCTAGTCACCGGTGGCACGGTGGCGCAGAGCAGTGAGAGCAGAGCCCCGGCGGAAGGCTATGTCCGGTACTTTATTACCGTGGACGCCAGCGCGGAGAAGGTGGTCGTCTCTGTCCGGGCCAAGACGCCCGCCACCCCCGAGCCGACTGATACCCCGGAACCGGAGCCGACCGATACGCCGGAACCCGAACCGGAGCCTGAGGTGACGCCCACCCCGGAACCCTCCCCGGAGGTCACGCCCACCCCGGTGCCCTCTCCGGAAGTGACCCCGGAGCCCAGCCCCGAGCCCACGCCGGAGCCTGTGACCCCTGACGCCCCCGCCTCCGGGGACGGCTGGAGCCAGAACGAGAACGGCGACTGGTTCTTCTTTGAGGACGGCCAGAGCGTGACCGAAAGCTGGGTGAATGACGGCGGCCAGTGGTATTACTCTGACGCAAACGGCAAGGCCCTGGTGGGTCTCCAGGCGATAGAGGGGGACGGGACCTATTACTTCAACCCTGTCCACGACGGCACCTACGGCGCGGCCCTGTCCGGCTGGCAGGAGGTGAACGGCTCTTGGTACTACTTCAATGAGAAGCATGACGGCTCCTACGGCAAGATGGAGACCGGCTGGATATACCAGGGCGGCGACTGGTACTACACCGACACGACTACCGGCGCCATGGATACCGGTTGGCTGGACGTGGGCGGCCAGACCTTCTACATGGAGCCTACGGGAAGGGATGCCGGTGTCCTCCAGTCCGGCTGGCAGAAGGTGGAGGACAAGTGGTATTACTTCAATGAGAAGCACGACGGCTCCTTCGGAGCCATGGAGCGGGACAGCTGGGTCCACAGCGCCGCCTCCGGCCTGTGGTACTACGTGGACCAGGACGGGGTGATGCTCACGGGCCTGCAGGAGATAGACGGCGAGCTGTATTACCTCAACCCCGAGGACGGGGCGACCGTCGGGGCCGTGCTGGTGGGTCGGCACGAGATAGACGGCGTGTGGTATGAGTTCAACGAAAAACATGATGGGACCTATGGTGCCTGCACCTGGCACGGCTGAGGCCCGACGCATGACAGATACGCAATAGCATAAACCACACCGCACACGGGAACAGCCCCGTGTGCGGTGTGAATTGAGAAGTGTTTTGCTTGACAAGAGGAATGCGGGGAAGTATAATAAGGGTGTGGAAACCCTTTAGACGGTGCCACAAGTACATGTCTTACATCAGCGGGGCCTTGCAGCCCCAACAAAACGTGAGCCATCTGGTTGTAGCAGACGGCTCACTTCCCTTTTCTATCATGAAGATAGAGCAGGAGGGACACGATGCTGGCGAGGGAGCCAAGAGCTCCCAGCGCCTGGAGCAAAGCGACCACAGTGATATGTACCACCCCCTTTGGGAAAGAACTCTCCCGCGAGGGCTGCATACACGCCTCCATTCCGCTCTCGCGGGATGTTGGCACCGTCTATTTCCCGTCACCGTATAAGGAACGGCGGGTTTCCACAAAATTGATTATACCATATTCTGACAAGAATGCAATAGCATAAAACCGCGCCGCACACGGGGTCTTACCCTGCGTGCGGTATAGTTTTATGGGCGGGAACGGCAAGGCAAAGAAAATGAATAATTCTGAATTATGCAGTATATATGTGACGACGGATGTGAATTTTATTGCATTTATGGCGAATAACCGATGAATATTATAGAATTTTTGGTGAATTTCATCCTTGACCCATGAAAGGCGATGGAATATAATTGCAGTAACATCACCCGCAGGGCTCTACGCGGGAGGAAAGCGAGGATAATGAAAAATGAAGATGATGAAGAAACTGCTTGCGCTGGCTTTCGCCCTGACCTTGGTTTTCAGCCTGTCTGTCAGCGCCTTCGCCTGCACGTCCATCTATGTGGGCTCCGACCTGACCGAGAGCGGCGAGGCCTACTTCGCCCGCAGCGAGGATATCTCCAACAGCTACAACAAGGTCTTCTATGTGAGCCCCGCCGGGAATCACAAGGCGGGGGAGGAGTACACGGGCTGCTACGGGTTTGAGTACACCTTTGAGAAGGACAGCTACGCCTACACCGCCTTCCGGGATGACAACCTGGGCGGCGTCTGCCCCGACTGCGGCGGCGAGCACGACCACACCCCCTACGAGGCGGGCGGCACCAACGAGAAAGGCGTGAGCATGACCGCCACCGTCACCATCAGCCCCAACGACGCCATTTATGAGGCGGACCCCTATGTGGACACGGGCATCGAGGAAGCCGAGATCGTCACCGTGGTGCTGAGCCTGGCGGACAGCGCCAAGGACGGCCTGGACATCCTGATGGGCATCTATGACGAGTACGGCGCCTGCGGCGGCTCCTCCATTATGATCGGCGACCAGAACGAGGTCTGGTACATCGAAAACTGCTCCGGCAGCCAGTACATCGCCATGAAGCTGCCCAGCGACATGATCCTTATCAACCCCAACGTGAGCATCGTCGGCCTGATAGACCTGGACGGCGAGGACATCATCGCCTCCGAGGGGCTCATCTCCACCGCCGTGGAGGCCGGGACCTTTGTGGGCGACGAGGCGGAGAATCAGATCGACTACCGGGCTTCCTACAGCGACGACTATCTGGGCGCGGGGCGGCTGGTCAACGGCCTGGCTTACGTGAACGCCGCTTACGATCTGACCGAGGAGGAGCTTACGGAGGAGGACTTCTGCATCTCCAACGTGAAGGACGGCGAGATGGTGGGCCTGTACACCAACATCGAGGCCGACCAGGTGTTCGGTATCGAGGAGATGGTGGACTTCTACAAGACCGTTGCTATCTGCCGGGACGCAAACCTGGATATCCACATCTTTGCCCTGAACGCGGACGTCGAGCCGGAGATCGGCACCGTGGAGTGGGTGGCCATGGATGACGGCGCCTACACCGTGTTCGTGCCCTACTATCCCGTGCTGACCAAGGACACCTACGAGGCGTATCAGGTCACCGTGGGCGAGGCCGAGTTCGTCACCGAGGAGCCGGACGGCACCACGCCGTACTATCCCAAGACCATGCGGGACGGCACCGAGGGCTTCATGGTCCAGCCCGCCGACTGGGCGGACAGCATGTACTGGAGCTTTGACGTGGTGAGCAACTACGTGCTGTATGTGGACGAGAGCCAGCAGCAGACCGTGAAGGACGCTTACGCGGCCCTGCAGGCGGATATCTACAAGGAGTTCGCTGACATCCAGGCGGAGATATCCACGGATATCGAGGAAGAGGATATAGACGAGCTGGCGGATGAGATGACCGCCGCCTCCATCGCCATGGCCGAGGAGGCCCACCAGACCGCTGTGGAGCTGTACAACGGCTTCCAGGCCGA
>CANRNA010000020.1 GCA_947631805.1 uncultured Oscillospiraceae bacterium
GGCCGAACTCGGCGGCCTGCTCGGGCTGCTCGGCGTTGTCGATGACCAGGAACTGGTAGGAGCCGGTGTCCTTGGCCAGGTTGACGCACTCGGGGCTCAGAGCGTACTCGATCCACAGCTTGGCGGCGTTGGGATGGGCAGCGCCCTTGAAGATGGCGGTAGCGCCGATCTCGAAGGAGGTGCCGCTGGAGGGGATGATCAGCTCCACGTTGTCATAGCCGTTGTCGATGATCTGGGTGATGCCGTCATGCAGGAAGCCGATGCCGATGACGCACTCGCCCGTGCCGATGTTCTTGGACGGGCCGGAGCCGGACTTGGTGTAGACCTCGATGTTCTTGTCCAAGTCCACCAGGTACTGGATGCCCTCGTCGTGGCCGTACTTCTGGATCATGGTGTTGATGACCAGCTTGGCGGTGCCGGCGGTGTTGTAGTTGGACATCCAAATGAGGCCTTCATACTGGGGGTCGGTCAGGTCGGCCCAGTCCTCGGGGACGGGCAGCTCCATGCGCTCCAGCTCATCCTTGTTGACCATGATGCCCAGGATGCCCTTGTAGATGCCGTACCACATGCCCTCGGCGTGCTTGTACTGGTCGCCGGTCAGGTGGCTGGCGTTGACAGCCTCATAGGGCTCCAGCAGCCCCTCGGCCGCCACCACGTTGTAGGGGTCGGTGGTGCCGCCGAACCAGACATCGGCGGAAGGATTGCCGTTCTCCTCCTCTATCTTCGCCTGCACCTCGCCGGTGGACAGACGCTGATAGGAGACCTCGATGCCGAACAGTTCCGCGAAGTGGTCGGCCGCGGCGGCCAGATAGGGCTCCTCGCAGGAGCCGTAGACCACCAGCTCGCCCTCTTCCTGGGCGGCGGCGACCAGCGCCTCGTCAAAGGCGGTCTCCTCGCCGTCAGCCAGCGCGGGGATGGCCAGGGCGAAAACCATGATCAGCGCCAGGACCATTGCCAGATACTTTTTCATATAGATCTGCCTCCTTATGTAGATGGATACGACAGGCTTTTTGACCAGCTCTGTCATTTCCTGCTTATTATAGTTCTCCGCCTGAGGAATGTCAATATCCCACAAAAACGAATCGACCTTTTTTTGCCCCTTTATCAATACTACCTAACATATCTCCGACAGCACTCGGAAAACCGGCCGGAAAAATTTTTTCCGATTTTTCCGGATTTTGCCCCAAAAGAGGGAGACAAGCGGCAAAAGGTGTGTTATAATGATTACAAAATATTAAAAGTATTACAGTTTACCCCCTCCCGGCCCGCCGGGCCGGAGACAAGCGTGAAGGAGGTCTATCCCGTGTACAGAAGGTGGATATGTACGGTACTGGCCGCGCTGATGCTGTTCAGCCTGGGCCAGAGCGCCTTTGCCGCCGAGGGCATGGAGGCCCCGCCCGCGGCGGAGCAGGCGGACCCGGCCCCCGTGGGCGAGGAGGCCCCGCCCGAGAGCGAGCCTGTCCTCCCGGAGGAGCCCGCCGAAGAGCCCTCCCCCGCCGAGGAGACTGAGGAGACTGAGGAGCCCGAGGCGGCCGAGGAGCCCGCGCCCACGGAGAGCGAGGAGCCCGTGACCGTGGAGGAGGCCGAGCCCGCCGACGACGAGCCCCAGACTGTAGCGGCGGGCGCCCCCCTGCCCACGGAGCAGGAGGCGTACCAGCGGATGATAGCCCTCCGGGAGAAATATCCGGACGGGTCCCTTTGGGACGGCAACTCCTATTACATGGACAGAAACGGCTACGCCGAGTACGGCTGCTTCGGCTTTGCGATCATGCTCCAGGAGGCGGCCTTTGTGGGCAGGACCCAGTTCAAGGTCAGAAGACCGCCCATCACCATCGACGACATCTATGTGGGCGACGTGCTGTCCTACGGCATCAGCAACGGTCAGGGCGGCCACTCCGTCATCGTCCTGGAGCGGCACGACGACTATGTTGTCCTGGCGGAGGGCAACTGGGACCGGTCCGCCAACTGGGGCCGCACCATGTCCGCCGAGGAGATAAAGAACGTCCAGTACTGCTACACCTATTATATCGACGACTCCTTCGACCCCCGGCCCCCCAAGCTCCAATTCACCGACGTGCCCGAGGGGAGCTGGTATAGGGACGTTATCAAGTCTGCCTTTGAGCAGGGCATCGTCAAGGGCGTCAGCGATACCGAATTTGACCCCGACGGCGTCACCACCAGAGGCCAGGCCGTGACCATGCTGTACCGGGCCATGGGCTCTCCCGGAGGCACCCCCGTGTTCTCCGACACCTCCGGCGAGGTGGCCGTGGCAGCTGGATGGGCGGCGGGCGAGGGCGTGACCACCGGGGCCACTCCCACCACCTTCGAGCCCAACGCCCGCATCAGCCGCCAGCAGCTCGTGACCATGCTCTACCGGCTGGCGGGAAGCCCCGACGTCGCCAAGGCCTCCTCCCTGGACCAGTTCACAGACGCCGGGAAGGTGCAGGATTACGCCAGAGACGCGGTGTGCTGGGCCATTGGAAAAGGCCTTCTCACCGGCAACGGGGACGGAACGCTCCGGCCGGAGGGCAGCGCCACCAGAGCGGAGGTATGCGCCCTCATCACGCGCTACATAGGATAGCGGGGCGGGCTGTTTTCCGTCATACTGTGTGAAACATCCTCCGCCCGAATCCTCAAACATAAACGGACCCGCCCGTGCAGCTCGCACGGGCGGGTCGATCTATGCGTTTATTGCTCTGTGCACCGGGCGGTGTATGCCCCGTCCTCCCCGTCGTACAGGCCGTAGAGCTTCAGCGCCGGGTCGCTGTAGAGCACCTGCCGGTCCTGGCAGCGGACGTATTCCACCCCCGCCGCGGGCAGTGCCTCCAGCGCCCCCTCGTCCAGTGCCTCGGCCACGTATACAGGCCGGAGAGCCAGCAATGTCTGGGCGCAGCTCAGGGTCCGGGAGTAGCCCACCAGATCGCTGGCCGCGCTCCGGGCCAGGCCGTCCACCGCATCCACGAAGGCCGTGCGCACCTGGCCGTCCGCCATAGTATAGTAGTGCCCCTCGTCCATGCTGTTGGCCGGGTAATCCCGCAGGTACACGATGCTGATCGGGCCGCTGTACTCCATGGCCGCCGCCTGGACGGACAGGCCCTGGGAGTTGTCGTAGATATTCAGCCCGAAGGTCCCCTCCCCGCTCAGGTCCCGGATAAAGCCGTCGTAGCTGGAGAGCGCCCCTCTTGTAAAGCCCCCATCCGTCAGGACGTCGGCCAGATAGTCGGCGATAAAGGCGTTTTTCATCCAGAAAAAGTCAACAAAGGTCTCTATCTCCTGCTCCTGGGCGAAGGCCATGTACGCCTCGGACACCTTCAGCCGCACCCGGCTGTCCTCCATCAGCTCCAGCTCTATCGCCTCCCCGTCCCGGGCAAAGGCGGCGCACTGGGCATAGTAGGACCGGAGCGATTCGTTTTGCAAGGGGTCAAAGTCGGCGGTCTGGCTGTCGTCGTCGCAGTGGAAGATGCCGCCGTACTGCTCGTACACCGGCCCCAGATACAGCGACCGGTCCCCGGAGGCCGTCGCCGTGGCCAGGGCGTCATAGAGCGCCGGGTCCAGGGCCACCGTCTCGTTGGGATGCCGGTTCAGGTACCACAGATTGTTCACGCCCTGAAAGGCCTCGTCGGCGCTGAACAGCCGATAGGCGTTCACCGCCGCGTCGGAGTAGAGCCGGGCCAGGGCCTTTTTCTCCGCCGCCGCGCTCATCTCCCCCGCCCCCAGGTCGTAGTAGAGTATGAACTCCTGGGCGCAGCTGGCGTCGCCTGTGGCGCTGGCCTCGACGGCCTGCCAGCCGCTGCGGCCTGCCAGCCAGCCCGTCAGGGCATAGGCCAGCGCGGCCACCCCCAGCACCAGCAGGCAAATGGCCGCGACGGTCCTCCGCCCGGTATGGGCGGAGGACAGCTCGATCTTTTCCACCGGAGGCATGTATGGCGTCCGGCTGCGTTGTCTTGCCGTGCGGCCCAAGTCAGAGCACCGTCCGCAGCAGGAGCAGGCCGAAGAGGATGAGCACGGCGGCGATAACCGCCAGCCCTATCTCCGCGCCCTTCTTGCACGCCTTGTAGTTGCGCAGGTGCTTATGCCGCTTGAACAGCCACGCGGCGATGAAGCCGGGGATGGGCAGCAGGAAGCTCAGCAGCGTGTACCAGATGCTCCCCGTGTCGTGGACGGGGGCCTTCAAAAATTCCGCCTCGGCCGCGGCCTCCGCCGCGTCGATGGCCGCCGCCTGCTGCTCCTGGGCCGTGCCGGGGTCGGCGATGGTGATGGGCTTTAAGGGCACGCCCCTCTCCCGGATGGCCTTATACTCCTCTATCTCCTTCTTGTTGCCGTACACCCAGTGGTCGTGGCCGATGCACTGGAATTCCGGCTTATCCTCGCTGTAATCGTGCTGGGAGGGGTCGTAGACATACTGGACCTTGTTCTTCTCCAGCTTGGGGTCGGGGATGGGGATAGCGGAGATCAGCGAGTGGGTGTAGGGATGCAGGGGGAAGTCGAACAGCTCCTCCGCGTCCGCCACCTCCACAATACGCCCCTTATAGATGACGCCGATGCGGTCGGAGATGAACCGGACCACGCTCAGGTCGTGGGCGATGAACAGATAGGTGACGTCGTCCTCCCGCTGGAATTTCTTCATCAGGTTCAGCACCTGGGCGCGGATGGACACGTCCAGCGCGGAGATGGGCTCGTCGGCCACCACCAGCTCCGGCTCCATGACCATGGCCCGGGCGATGCCGATGCGCTGGCGCTGGCCGCCGGAGAACTCATGGGGGTACCGGGTCAGGTGCTCGGGCAGCAGGCCCACTTCTTTTATTATATTCTCCACCTTGCGGACGCGGTCCGCCTCGTTCTCGAACAGGCCGAAGTTATAAAGGCCCTCGGAGATGATGTAGTCCACCGTGGCCCGCTCGTTCAAACTCGCGGCAGGGTCCTGGAAGACCATCTGCACGTTTCGGATGACCTCCCGGTCCAGGGCATGGGGTATCTTTCCCGAGATGCGCACGCCCTTATAGTCTATCTCGCCGGCCGCCAGGGGGTTGACCCGGATGACGGCCCGGCCGATGGTGGTCTTGCCGGAGCCGGACTCGCCCACCAGGGAGAAAGTCTCCCCCTTGTAGATGTCGAAGGACGCGTTTTGCACGGCCCGGACGGCGTTGTCGCCCTTGCCGAAGGTGATGTCTATGTTTTTCAGGGAGAGCAGTATCTCCCGGCCGTTGTCGGCGATGGGCCCATGCTCCGGGAACAGGGAGCGGCCCTCTTTTTTACCTTTCGTTCTAGCCATGTCTCCCCCTCCCTCAAATGTTGAACGCGCTCATGAGCTTGCCGTGGATGTCCCGGATGCCCTCGGGCTTTTCCACCTTCGGGGAACGGGGGTCCAAAAGCCAGGTCTTGGCATAGTGAGTGTCGGTGACTTTGAACATAGGCGGCTCCATGAGGGTGTCGATCTTCATGCAGTAGGGGTTGCGGGGGGCGAAGGCGTCGCCCACGATGGCGTTGTATAGAGACGGGGGCGTGCCGGTGATGGAGTAGAGCGTGGTATTGCGCTCGGCAAGCTGGGGCAGGCTGGACAGCAGCGCCCAGGTGTAGGGATGGCGGGGGTCATAGAAGACCTCCTCCACCGTGCCCAGCTCCACGATCTGCCCGGCGTACAGCACGGCCACCCGGTCGGCGATGTTGGCCACCACGCCCAGGTCGTGGGTGATGAACACCGTGGTGAAGCCGAATTCCTTCTGCAGGTCCTTGATGAGCTTCAGTATCTGGGCCTGGATGGTCACGTCCAGCGCCGTGGTGGGCTCGTCGCATATCAGTATCTTCGGCTGGCAGGACAGGGCGATGGCGATGACGATACGCTGGCGCATGCCGCCGGAGTACTGGAAGGGATAGTCGTCGAAACGGGCCTCCGCGTGGGGGATGCCCACCTTGTGCATCAGCTCCAGGGCCCGGGAACGGGCCTCCACCTCGGAGCAGCCCTGGTGCTTGATGATGACGGAGGTGATCTGCTTGCCGATGGTGATGATGGGGTTCAGGCTGGTCATGGGGTCCTGGAACACCGTGGCGATACGGCGGCCGCGGACCTGGGTCCAGTCCTTGGAATACTTCATGTTGGCCAGGTTCAGGATGCAGGTGCCGTGGAGCTGGTCGGCGGTCTCGTCCAGGTACTTGACCCGGAACACCACCGTGTCGAACACGGCGTTGCGCTGGTCCTCGTTGTCCAGGTCCACGCCCATCTGCATGGCCTTCTTCAGGGCCGCCAGCAGCTGGCGGGTGAGCTTGATGCGCTTGAAGAGCGGATACCGGCCCACGCTGAGGCGTATCTCCTTGCTCAGTATCTCGTTGCGCTTTTTCACCGCCTCGGATATCTGGCCGGAAATCTCCTTGTCATACTGGGCCTTGAGGGCGCTCATCTCTTTATTATAGTGCTCGTTGAAGGCGGTGTCCGCCGCGGCCTCGGCCTTGCGGCGCTTGCTCTCGGCCTCCTCCTTCCCCTCCAGGGCCTTGATCTGGCTGTCGAACTCCTTCAGCTTGACGTCGGCGGCGCGGATACGGTCCTTTTCCTTCTTGGGGTCGTAGGTCTGCTTCTCGTTGAAGAGGTTGGTCCTTCTGAACCGCAGGTCCTGGAGTTCCTTCTCGATGGCCTCCTTCTCCTCCCCGGAGAGGGTGCTGCGGCGCTTTTTCTCGCTCTCCAGCTCCACGATCTTCTTATAGGTCTCCGCCCCCAGCTCCAGCTTGGACATCTCGTTGAGCTGGGTAAGGGCCTTCTTCATCTGCTGCCGGGCGTCGGAGGTGAGCTTCACGTAGGTCTCCGCCAGCTCCGCGTCGTCGAAGATGATCTTGCCCTGGTCCACAAAGCCGTTGGAGTCGGTCATACCGGCAAAGGTCTTCGTCAGCACGCTCTTGCCCGAGCCGGACTCGCCCACGATGGCGATGGACTCGTGCTCATAGATATCCAGGCTCACGTCCCGGATGGCCGTCAGGATACGGCCGCGGACGCGGAACTTCACCGTCAGGTTCTGGATGGACAGCAATACTTTTTTCTTTTCTTCCATACTGCCGCCTCCTTATTCCATGTGCGTCCGGGGGTCGGACGCATCGCCCAGGTTCTGGCCCACCACGTACAGCACCACGGTGATGACGGAGGCGATGGCCACCGGGCTCCAGAACTCGAACTGCCAGCCGGGGGTCACCATGGCGCTCTCGGCGGCGTATATCATCCGGCCCAGGGACATGTCGCTCATGCCCATGCCGATGTAGGCCAGGAACACCTCGTAGGATATGTAGGAGGGTATCTCCGTGGCCAGCATGGTCACGATGACGCTCGTCATGAAGGGCAGGATGTTCTTCATGGCGATCTTGATGGTGGAGGTGCCCAGGCACCGGGAGGCCAGGTTGTACTCCCGGTCGCGGATGATGACCACCTGGGTGCGGATGAAGAACGCGATGCCTATCCACCCCACCACCGTCATGGCAAACACCATGGTCCAGAAGGTGGGCGAGAACAGCATGGCCATCACGGAGATGATCAAAATCAGGGGCACGTTGCCCACGATGTTGTAGACCTCCATCATAATGGCGTCCACCCGCTTGGAGAAGCCCCACACCGCGCCGATGAGCACGCCGATGGTCATGTTGATGGCGCCGCAGATCAGGGCCAGGGAGATGGATATGCGCGAGCCGCTCCAAATGGCGTCAAAGGTGGGCTCGCCGGAGGCGCCTGCGCCCAGGATCCAGTGGATGCTGTTGCCGAAATAGTCCAGCGCCTTGCTGGGAGACAGGTGCTTGGAGTTGGGGTCCAGCAGGTTGGCGTAGGGGTCGTAGTGGATAACGGAGGGATAGATGTACGCGAACAGGATCATGAGCACCAGCAGCGACAGGATGACGATGTTCAGCTTGTTGCGGAAAAAGACGCGGAACACGCTCTTCCAATAGGAGTAGCGGGGCGCGGTTATCTTCTCCGACTCCGCGTTGCTGTGGTCGATGTGGGCAAACAGCTCCTCGTCGCTCAGGCCCAGCTCTTTCAGGTCGATCGTATTATTCACGCCGCTCACCTCTCTTTCGTGGAGAAGGAAATTCTCGGGTCAACGGTGGCCATCAGCAGGTCGCCCAGAATGAGCGACACCACGCTCAGCACCGCGTAAAACAGCGTCACGCCCACGATAACGGAGTTATCGTATTTGTTGATAGCCTGGGTCAGCAGGTTGCCTGCGCCGGGAACGGAGTACACGCGCTCGGTGATGATGGCGCCGGTCATGGCGAAGATGACGCTGCCGGGAATGCCGTGGACAATGGGGATAAGGGCGTTTTTCCAGATGTGCTTGGTGAATATCTCCCCCTCGCTGAGGCCGCCGGACCGGGCGAACTTCACGTAATCGGAGTTCATCTGGTCGATCATGTACCGGCGCATCCACTTCATCAGGTTGGCGATGGAGGGCAGCGCCAGGGAGACGATGGGCAGGATGTACATCAGCTTGTTCTTCGAGTCCACCTCAAACAGCGTCGGGAGGCCGAAGAGCTTGCCGCCCACCGACTTGAACAGGAAGATATACGCCAGGCTGGGCACGGCGATGATGAACATGATATAGATGGTGCCCAGCTTGTCGATGAGCTTATCCTTTCGCAGGGCCATGAGAAGGCCGATGGGCAGGCCCAGCACGTAGGCCATGATGACGGAGATGATGCCGATGACGAAGGAAAAGCCCAGCTTGCTCATGCCGGTCTTGTGGGTGCGCATGTTTGTATAGTCGTCCTCGAACCACTCCATATTGGAGGCGGTGGATTCCCGTGACCCCTCCATATACGTGGCGGTGTGCAGGTCGTCCGCCCGGTCGGCCGTCACGCCGGTGGGATAGGTGGTCGGGGACAGGATATAAGAGCCCTGGGAGTCGGTCATGGTGGTGAACACGTCGATGCCACGGTTGACCGTGTAGGACTCGCCTAATTGCAAAGTCAGGATATTTTGATGGATAAAGGGGAACTTGTGGTCAAAGTAAAGCAGGAATTTGTGTTCCGTGCCGTTGCCGATGATGGCGGGCGAGAACACCTTTTCCGTGGAGCCGGGGGGATTGTACACCGGGTCATACCAGGTGAACTGGATGCCCCTCTTGCCGATATCCACTTCATCGGGGACATAGTGGATGTTGTCGATGAAGAACATATTGGCAAAGTAATTGAGCGCCCGCTTGACAAGGGGCTTGTTGCGGGTGGCGAACAGGGCCGTCTGGCCGCCGCTCTTGACCTGGCCGTTGCTCTTCACGTCAGCGTCCAGGCGGGTGATGGTATAGCCCTGGGACTCGTAATATTCGGTGAACTTCTGGACGTACTCCGCGGTGACCTCGGAGTCCTTGTCCGGCGTGCGGCCCAGCAGCGCCGCCTTGGAGCGGGTATCGTCGTCCAATTCACCTTCGCGGGCCAACTGGCTGATATAATCGGAATAAGGCACGTAATCGGTGTAGCCGAACACCTCGTAACGGCTTTGCTCATAGCTGACGCGGGCGTTGCTCTGTATCTTGGAGTAGTTGGGATCGGCACCAAGGATGGTGGAACGGTCCAGCAACGAGTAGATCAGTATCATGACGATAAGGACCACACAGACCGCCGAAAACGCGCCGTGCAAGAGCCGTTTCAGTATGTATTTTCCCATATTTCTGACCTCGCTCTGCTTTGTTTATTATTGCGCAAGGGGGTGGGAAGCTCCCACCCCCTTGTTTGCTAAGATTCTATTGCGTTATTTCGGCAGTGGATCAATAGATACCCAGGTTCTTGGTCATGTAGCCATAGGGCTGAATGGTATCCAGGAAGGTCTGAGGATCGCCGTAGTCGGGGCCCCAGCCGGAGCTGTGGGAGATATCGAAGTTGGCCTCAGCGCCGGTGGAGTTGCGGTAGTAAGCGTACTGCATGACAGTGGAGTCATCGAAGCCGATCAGGTTGACGACCACCAGAGGATTGCCCTCCGCGTCCACCAGGGTCTGCTCGATGCCCTTCTTGTAGGCCTGCTTAGTGTTGGTGTTGGTCTCGCTGCCAGCGAAGTAGAAGGTGTCGATCTGGATGGGGTTCTCAGCAGAGACCTCGACGCCCTCGGCGGCCAGCTCTTCGATGGCCAGGGCCAGCTCGGCCTGAGCGTTCTCCGGGTTGTACCAGCCGTCGAAGCCGTCGCCGGAACCGGCGCCGCCGTCAGCGGTGGGATCCCAAACCTGGATGGGATAGCCGTCGGCGTCCAGCTGGGCCTGCATGACCTGGCCGTAGTAGGTGCCGGCGGGGAAGGTGGTGGACTCGCCGTTGATCTCCGTGGTGACGTCAGCCGTCAGAGTGGCGAAGTCGCCGGGTGCATAGGAGTTCTTCAGGGAGGCATACTTCAGGTCTTCGCCCACGGAGACAGCGTTGTAAGCGCCCCGGTCGAAGCCGTAGGCCAGAGCCAGACGGAAGTGCTGGTTGTTCATGGCCTCACGGGTGGCGGCGATAGCAGCTTCGTCGTCAGCCTTGGGAGAAACGCCCTGGGTCGCGTCGTTGAAGTTGGCGAAGGCCGCGCGGTTGATGTTCAGCCAAGCGCAGTAGCAGGTAGCGCTGTTGGTGGTGGTGTAGTGATACAGGTCGAAGTAAGAGGCTTCCTCGCCCTCGGGGATGTCCTCCTTAGCCTGCACCAGGGAAGAAGCGTTGAAGGAGCAGCCGTTCACGGTGCCGTCAACAGCCTCGTTGTAGGCGCGCATGGTGTCGGAGCCGTCGTTGTAATAGAAGTTGACGGTGTGGACATGGATGGCGTCGGGATTCCAGTACTCAGGGTTGGCAGAGAAAGTCCAGATGTTCTGCGGGGTGTAGTTGGTCACAACGTAAGGACCGCAGTAAGCGATGGTCTCGGGGCTGGTGCCGTAGTTGCCGGCGGTGTACTCGTCGCCGTCAGCGGAGAAGGTGCCGCCCTGGGACTTGTAGAAGTCGCGGTTCAGAGGAGCGAAGCAGCCATAGCCCACCATGGTGGTGAAGGGCGGGAAGGGAGCTTCCAGGGTGTACTCCAGGGTGTAGTCGTCCAGAGCCTTGACGCCGACCTCGTCGAAGGTGACTTCGCCGTTGACGTAAGCGTCATAGTTCTTGATGCCGCAGCCGCCGTCGGCGCTCATCAGGTAACCCAGCTCGTCGTTGTTGTCAGCCAGGTGCTCCAGAGAAGCTACCCAGTCGTCAGCGGTGACTTCGCCGATAACGGTGCCCTGCTGGTCGACCCAGTTGACGCCCGGACGGATGTGGAAGGTGTACACGGTGCCGTCGTCGGAGACTTCATAGCTCTCCGCCAGAGCGGGCTGCTGCACGTTCTTGGCGTCATACTCCAGCAGGCCGGTGTAGGTGCAGGCGATGAAGTAAGAGTCGGAGGTGTAGGAGGTGGCGATAACGTCCCAGGTCTCCATGTCATAGGAGGAGTGAGCGTTGTACTCGTCACGCAGGGTGTAGCCATGCTCGTCCAGGTAGGCCTTGGCCTGCTCGAACCACTCGTCGGCATTGGCAGCCGCGCCCCAGATGCCGGTCAGAGCGTCACGGTCCTCGGTCTTGATGATCTCGTTGCACACCAGAGCGGTGTACCACTTGTACTCATCCAGGCCCCAGGATGTGGTGGTCACGGAACGGGGGACAGCGCGGTTCATGGCAAAAGCGCCGCCGTCGCCGTAGATGGGCATGAACACGCCGGACTCAAGCATCTTGGCCTCGGCGACAGCCATCAGAGCGTAGCGCAGGTTCAGGTCGGTGACCTCAGCCTTGGCGGTCTCATAGGCAGCATAGAACTCGCCCAGGTTGTAGTCGTAGATGGCGTCAGAAGCGTCATCGTACTCCATGGCGTCGATGGCCTCCCAGTCGGGGCCGTCGGCGAATGCAGGCACCGCCAGGGCCAGGCACATGACCAGGGCCAGAACGAGCGCCAGCAGATTCTTTGCGTTCTTCATTGTTTGACCTCCTTCGTCATACAATACACTTCTTTGAACAGGGGCGCGCCCGCCCCGCATTCACGAATTCTTATCGCTTGTATCGCAGATACAAGCGGAAAAAGGGACATGTCCCTTTTTCCTGTCCGTCGAATACGGACATTCCTCCACAGTGGGAGCACTTTATCGTATTTTATTACTTTAATACAATAATGTCAAGGGAACTTCGTGGAAATTCACCATAGAACGTCCATTTATGGCAAATTGCTTAAAAAACCGGAAATATCGTCTGCGCCGATTGGGCAAATCCCTCAACTGTCAGTTGACCCCCGTCAGGTCGTAATCCTCCAGCCAGGCCCTGGCCGTGTCGCACACGCCCCGCAGGCAGCTCTCCTCAAAGGGGCTGTCCAGCCCCGCGTTGGCCAGCAGCTCCGTGAACACCCGGCTGCCCCCCTGGCGGGCGTAGGCCATGTACTTTTCCCAGGCCTCCTCCCCGCTCTTCTGCCCCAGGGCCCAGAACTGGAGCGACACCGTCTGGGCCAGGCAGTAGTCTATATAATAGAAGGGACTGCCGTATATGTGGCTCTGCCGCTGCCACGCCTCTCCCTCGGCGAAAAACGGGATGTCCCCGTCCAGGCGCATCCAGGGCATGTACACCCCCTGGAGCTCCCTCCAGCACCCGTGGCGCTGGGCCGGGGTCATGTCCGGGCGGGCGTATACCTCGTGCTGGAAGTGGTCCACCAGCGTCCCGTAGGGGATGAAGGTCAGCGCCGCCGCCAGGTGGCTGTAGCGGAACTTTTTGGCGTCCGGGCCGAAGAAGTCCTCCGCCCAGGGCCAGGCCATGAACTCCATGCTCATGGAGTGGACCTCGCACGCCTCCATGCTGGGCCAGGCGTAGTCCGCGGGGACCCGGTCCCGGTTCAGCCAGTTGGCGAAGGCGTGGCCCGCCTCGTGGGTCACCACCTCCACGTCCCCCTGGGTGCCGTTGAAGTTGGCGAAGATGAAGGGCACGCCGTAGTCCTGCAGCGACGTGCAGTAGCCGCCCCCGGCCTTTCCCTCGGTGGAGAGCACGTCCATCAGCTCCCTCTCCAGCATCATCCGGAAAAATTCCCCCGTCTCCGGGCTCAGCTCGTCGTAGAACTTCCGCCCCGCCGCCAGCACGTCCTCCGCCGTGCCCTGGGGCTTGGGGTTGCCGGAGCGGAACTCCAGCGCCGCGTCCGCGTAGCTGAGGGGATAGGCCACCCCCAGGCGGGCCGCCTGCTTCCGGTAGATATCGTCCGCCACCGGCACCAGATACTTCACCACCGCCGCCCGGAACTTCTCCACGTCCTCCCTGCCGTAGCAGTTGCGGCCCATGCGGTAATAGCCCAGGGTGGTGTAGCCCTCGTAGCCAAGCTTTTTGCCCATGGCGTCGCGCAGGTGTGTCAGCTCGTCATAGATCCGGTCCAGGTCCGGCTGGTGGTCCTTGTACCACTGCCCCACCGCCTTCCAGGCCGCAAGACGGCGCTTGTCGTCCGCGTCGTGCTGGAAGGGCCCCATCTGGCTGACGGTGTAGGTCCCGCCCTCAAAGGGTATCCGGGCCGAGGCGATGAGCTTGTCGTATTCCTGGGTCAGGTCGTTCTCCTTTTGCAGCTCGGGGATGATCTCCGGGGAGAACGCCTTGCGGGCTATCTCCGCGTTGAGAAAATAGGGCCCGCCGAACTCCCTCTCGAAATCCGGCCGGAAGGGGCTGGCCAGCATGGCGTCCAGCCAGTTTTGCATATACTCCCGCACCTCCGGCCAGGCGCTGTTCCAGAAGGTCTCCTCCTTGTCATAGAACTCGTCCCTTGTGTCGATGCTGTGGCGGATGCTCACCAGGGTCCCCAGGGTGTCCGCGTGCTTTTCCAGCTTCTCCCACTCCGAGAAGACCGCTCTCGCCTCCCGGTAGCTCCCGGCGCTCTTCAGCCGCTCGGTCAGGGCGGTCATCTCCCCCTTGAGCGCCTCCACATCCGGGCGCTCGTAGGGCATTTCCGAAAATTTCAGCATATCGTCTCTCCTTTCGCCGGGCCGGGCCCGCGCTTGAAAACTGACATGTATTTTATCACGCTTCCGCCCCCGCCGCAACATTGTATTTTTGCCCGTTCCGTGCTAAAATCGGCCTATGGCTGATTTGAACGACAACATCCGATATCTGAAGGGCGTGGGCGAGGCCCGGGCCAAGGCAATGGAAAAGCTGGGGCTGCGCACCCTGGCCGACCTTATCGGCTACTTCCCCCGGGCGTACGAGGACCGGCGGCGGCTATATGCCGTGGCGGACGCGCCCTTGGACATGCCTGTCTGCGTCCGGGCCATGGCCGCCGGGCCCGCCACGGTGAGCTTTATCCGCCGCGGCATGGAGCTCACCCGCCTGCGGGCCGTGGATGAGACCGGGGCGCTGGACATCACCTTTTTCAACCAGAGCTACCTGAAAAGCGCCTTCCGGACCGGGGAGACCTATATCTTCTACGGCCGGGTGTCCGCCGCGGGCCGCCGCCGGACCATGACCAATCCCGTCTTCGAGCGGGCCGACCGGGCCGGTACGGTCACGGGCCGCATCTTCCCCCTGTACCGGCTGCGGGCCGGTGTGACCCAAAAGCTCCTGATGGGGGCCGTGGCCCAGGCCCTGGAGGCATGCGGCGGCCAGGTCCCGGACGTGCTCCCCCCCGCCCTGCGGGAGCGGATGCAGCTGGCCCAGGCCCGGTTCGCCTATGAGAACATCCACTTCCCCCGGGACGAGCAGGCCCTGGAGCAGGCCCGGCGGCGGCTGGTGTTCGAGGAACTGTTCGTGCTGGCCGCCGCCCTGGGCTCCATCCGCCGCAGGCGCTCCGCCGACGGGGGACAAAAGCTCACCCCCCGGCCCATGGACCCCTTCTGGGCCGCCCTGCCCTACGCCCCCACAGGCGCCCAGCGCCGGGCGGTGGCGGAGGCCCTGGCCGACATGGCCTCCGGCGCGCCTATGAACAGGCT
>CANRNA010000021.1 GCA_947631805.1 uncultured Oscillospiraceae bacterium
TGTTTTCAGCACAATCCGCCATGATTTCCTCCTTCGGGCTTGATTTCGCCCGTTCTTACTATATGACGGAATGTGCCAATCTGTGCCGCCTCCAATAGGGAGAAATGCCCAAATTTTGGGAAACGGAGGGAATATGCTGTATACAACCGCCGCCTGTTGTGGTAATATAATGATGTATGAAAATAGCGCCTGATGGGGCGTGGCTATATTGGGAAATGAGGGCATGACATGACCGATAAGGAACGGAAACAGCTCCAGCTCACAGCCAACCGGGTGCGGGAGGGTATCCTGACGGGCACTTACTGCGCCAAATCCGGCCATCCCGGCGGGAGCCTGTCCGCCGCGGAGGTTTTCACCTATCTGTATTTCAGGGAGATGCGCGTCCGGCCGGAGGAGCCCCGGTGGCCAGACCGGGACCGGATGGTGCTGTCCAAGGGACACACCGCCCCAGGCTTATACAGCGCGCTGGCGCTGCGGGGGTTCTTCCCCTTTGAGGACATGCGGACGCTGCGGCACATCGACTCCTACCTCCAGGGCCACCCCAATATGGAGACGGTCCCCGGTGTGGACATGTCCACCGGCTCTCTGGGCCAGGGCGTCTCCGCCGCCGCCGGAATGGCCAAGGGGGCCAAATATCTGCAAAAGGATATAAACGTATACGCCGTGCTGGGCGACGGGGAGCTGGACGAGGGCCAGGTATGGGAGGCGGCCATGTTCGCGTCCCACTATGGGCTGGACAATCTGTGCGTGATCGTGGACCTGAACGGTCTGCAGATAGACGGCCGGACACAGGACGTGATGAACACCGCGCCGGTGGATGAAAAATTCGCCGCCTTCGGCTTTGACACGGTGTGGGTGAACGGCCACGATTTTGACGAGCTGGAGGCCGCCTTTGGCCGTTTCCACGCCAACAAGGGCACGGGAAAGCCCACCGCCATCCTGATGCGGACGGTGAAGGGCAAGGGGGTCTCCTTCATGGAGGACCAGGCCGACTGGCACGGAAAGGGCCCCAACGCCGAGGAATATGAGCGGGCCATGGGGGAGATCATGGCGGCCCGGGCCGCATTGGAGGGTTGAGCGCATGAGCGACGTGAAGAAGATAGCCACGCGGGACGGCTACGGAGCCGGGCTGAAGGCCCTGGGCGAGGAGGCGCCGGACGTGGTGGTGCTGGACGCGGACCTGGCGGGGACCACCCGTACGGCGGTGTTCAGGAAGGCTTTTCCCGACCGGCATTTCAACTGCGGCATCGCGGAGGGGAACATGGTCAGCGTGGCGGCGGGGCTCGCCACCATGGGGCTGGTGCCCTTCGTGTCCTCCTTTGCCATGTTCGCCACGGGCCGGGCTTTTGAGCAGATACGCAACAGCGTGGGCTATCCCCACCTGAATGTGAAGATAGGCGCGTCCCACGGGGGCGTGTCCGTGGGCGAGGACGGGGCGTCCCACCAGTGCTGCGAGGATTTTGCCGTGATGCGGGTCATTCCGGGCATGGCGGTGCTGTGCCCCTCCGACGAGGTGGAGGCCCGGAAGATGGTCCGGGCGGCATACGAGTGGAACGGGCCGGTGTATATGCGCTTTGGCCGGTACGCCACCCCGGTCTACCACGACGAGAGCTTTTCCGTCCGCATCGGCAAGGGAGAGCTGCTTCAGGACGGGCGGGACATCGCCATCATCGCCACGGGCATCATGGTCCCCGAGGCCATGGAGGCGGGCAAGGCCCTGGCGGCGGCGGGCATCGGCGCGCGTGTCATCAATATGGCGTCCATCAAGCCCCTGGACGAGGAGATGGTGATCCGGGCCGCCCGGGAGTGCGGCCGGATCGTGACGGTGGAGGAGCATTCCGTCATCGGCGGGCTGGGAGAGGCCGTCTGCTCCGCCCTGGCGGAGAGCTGCCCCGTGCCCGTGCGGCGTGTGGGCATCCAGGACGAGTTCGGCCGGTCCGGCCCGGCGGCGGAGCTGCTGCGGTTCTACGGCCTGACGGCGGAGAACATCGCCGCCCAGGCAAGGGATATGCTGGGCCGCTGAGCGGAGAGAGGGAGAGAGCGCAGTGAGCTATATCCAGGTGGAATACCCCCAGGAGAAGGGGGCCTTTTACGAGATGCTGTGCCAGCAGCTGGCGCTGTATATGGGCGACGAGCGGGATATGACCGCCCGACTGGCCAACGCCTCGGCGGTGATAGCCCAGGCATTCCCCCAGGCCAACTGGGTGGGGTTTTACCTGGTGGACGGGGACAGCCTGGTGGTGGGCCCCTTCCAGGGAAGACCGGCGGTGAGCCGCATCGGCTACGGCAAGGGCGTGTGCGGCACGGCCTGGGCCCAGAAAGAGACCCAGGTGGTGGAGGAGGTCGCCTGCTTTGCCGGGCACATCGCCTGCGACTGCAACACCCACGCGGAGATCGTGGTGCCCCTGTGGGCCGACGGGGAGATATGGGGCGTGCTGGACATGGATTCGGTCGTCCCCGGCCACTTTACCCAGGAGGACCGGCAGGGCCTGGAGGCGGCGGTGAAGCTGCTGCGGCCGGAGAAATAAAAGAGATAAAGCGGAAAACGACGCGGCCGATTTGCGGCTGGTCATAAAACAGTATGTTGTTTGAGCTTGTCTGTAAGACGGGCAAGGACAGCGGATAGGAACGCTCTGGACGAGGACAAAATCGCCGGGGCGTTTTCTATTCGATATGGACAGAGTTTTCTTCAAGAAAATTCGATTTAACTTCTTAACGGACAGTAGATTTCTTCACATTTGGGTGGTATAATATCAGATGTCGGGCAGGTGACTTCCCGACAAACTGGAATTTAGCTGGAGATACTATTATGCTGAAAAAACTCAATCTGATTTTGAATACCATCATAGGTTCATTCATTGGAGTGTTAATCGGACACGGAATATATGTACTCTGGGATTTTAAGGCACACCCCGATTTATATGCCATGCAGTCCGCACCATGGTACACAAGCATTATATTTTATGGTATAGTAACGGTTGTCGTTTTGACTGTAGCTATTATCATAAAGCTGATTATCCGAAAGAAGATAAAGAAACAATAAATTCATATTTGACGAGCTGTTGCAAAACCCTTTAGGAACTAAAGGGCGCACTTCTATACATAGTCTGGCGACCATGTATCGTGCGCTCTGCGAGGCTTCCTCTCTGACAGCAGAAAGCCAACCTCCGAGAGGTTTCGTTGCTCCGCGACCTCATGGGGGCTACACCCCCTTGCGCCGCTAAAGCGGCTATCTCCAGTGTACTTGCCGAACAGATAAACCCGCTTCGCGTCTTTACCTGTCGGGCAAGTCTGGAAACTGAATACCGAAAGATTGACCGTTGACACACCGGCTCCCCGGTAAAAAGTCAACGGTCTTTTTGATACTGTTTTATGTGCGACGGCTGTTTGGCCGCGCCGTTTTGCGTCTGAATGTGTCGTTTGAGAGAGGAGCGTTATTTGAAGAAGCCGCCGATGAGGTCGCTGACGATGTTCCCGGCAAACTGGCTGGCGGCGTTGCGGGCGGTCTTGCTGCTGTTGCCCATCAGGCCACGGGTGATGGACTTGGTGAGCTGGCGGCCCATGCTCTTGGCCGTGTTGCGGCTGGCCCGGATGAGGCTCTGCTCCATCTTGCTCCGGCCGTACTTGTCCCGGCCCTCGGCCTTGTACTGGGCTTGGAGGGCTTTCTCCTCCTCCCGTGCGGCCTTCTCGGCCGCCTTGGCCGCGGCTGCTGCCTGCTTTTCCGCCTGAGCCTCCGCCTTCGCCTGGGCCTGGGCTTCGGCGGCGGCCTGGTTCTGCTCCTCCAATATCTCGTAAGCGGAGCGGTCGTCCACCGCGTCCTTATACTTGCCGTACAGGGTGTCGCTGGCCACCAGCATGGCCTTGGCTGCGGCGTCCATGGCGCTCATGGAGCTGCTGGGCGGGCAGATGGTGGCCTGCTCCACCACGGTGGGCACGCCCTCCCCGTCCAGCATGGACACCAGGGCCACGCCGGTGCCCAGGGCGCCGATGGCGTCCTCGGTCTTGAAGGCGGGGTTGGCCCGGAAGCTCTGGGCGGCGATGCGCACGGCCTTCTGCTCGGCGGGGGTATAGGCCCGCAGGGCGTGCTGGATACGGTTGTTGAGCTGGGAGAGGACCTCGTCGGGGATGTCGCTGGGGTTTTGGGAGATGAAGTAGACGCCCACGCCCTTGCTGCGGATGAGCTTCACCACCTGGACCACCTTGTCCACCAGCGCCTTGGGCGCGTCGGAGAACAGGGTGTGGGCCTCGTCGAAGAAGAACACCAGCTTGGGCTTGTCCCCGTCGCCTATCTCCGGCAGGTGTTCATACAGCTCCGACAGCATCCACAGCATGAACGTGGCGTACAGCAGGGGCTTCTGGGCCAGCTCCACGCAGTGGAGGATGTTCACCGTGCCCCGGCCGTCGGCGGCGGGCTGCATCCAGTCGTCGATGTCCAGGCTGGGCTCGCCGAAAAAGTCCGCCGCGCCGTCGTTTTCCAGGCTGAGCAGGGCCCGCTGGATGCCGCCTACGCTCTGGCTGCTCACATTGCCGTAGGTGTTGACGAAATCGGCGCGGTGCTCCCCCAGCCAGGCCAGCATGGCCCGCAGGTCCTTCAGGTCGATGATCTCCCAGCCGTTGTCGTCGGCCACCCGGAAGGCGATGTTCAGCACCCCCTCCTGGGCGTCGGTCAGATCCAGCAGCCTGCTGAGCAGCATTGGCCCCACGTCCGTGACCGTGGCCCGCACGGGGATGCCCCCCTTGCCGAACACGTCCCAGAACCGGCAGGGATAGCCGGTATACTTGAACGACGCCGGGTCCACCCCCACGTTTTTCAGCCTCTCCTGCATCTTTTCGCTGTCCGTCCCGGCCAGGGCCGTGCCGGACACGTCGCCCTTGATGTCCGCCAGAAAGACGGGCACGCCCATGTCCGAGAAGCCCTCGGCCAGGACCTTCAGCGTCACGGTCTTGCCGGTGCCGGTGGCTCCGGCGATGAGCCCGTGGCGGTTGGCCATCTCCGGCAGCAGATAGACGGGGTTCTCCCCCTTGCCAACAAGGATCCTTCCCTCTTGCAGCATAATGCGGCCTCCTGCGTTCTTTTATTTTTTATGTTGTATCACAGTGTTCGCAAATTGAAAAGTCCGCGCTAAGCGTCCCGGCCCAGGACCCGCAGCCAGTTGTTGAAGAATATGTCCTCCAGGAGGGGCCGGTCATAGCCGCGGGCGGCCAGGGCGTTCCACAGGACGGGCAGGTCCTGCACTCCCGTCCAGCGGGCGAACAGCCCGCACCCGTCCCAGTCGCCTCCCAGGGCTAGGGTCTTCTCCCCGTCCAGCGCCAGGAAGTGCTCGATGTGGCGTATCCCGTCGTCCAGAGAGCAGGGCCTGCCCACGAACTCGGCGCAGGCGGTGAAGCCCGCCGCGCCGCCGCTGTCCCGGATGGCACGGAACATGTCGTCCGTCAGGTTCCGGGTGTGGCCGCACAGGGCCCGGGCGTTGGAGTGGGAGGCCGCGATGGGCCCCAGGCCCATCTCCGCCAGGTCCCAGAAGCCCGGGTCGGACAGGTGGGACACGTCCATCACGATGCCCAGCCGGTGGGCCTCCTTCACGAAGGCCCGACCCCGGTCGGTGAGCCCCCGGTCCCGCCGCTCCACGTTGGAGCCGGACAGGGCGTTGGCATAGTTCCAGGTGATGTTTATCATCTTCACGCCCCAGGCGGCGGCGGTCTCCAGCCGGTCCGGGTCGCAGTCAATGAGCTCCGCCCCCTCCAGGGACAGCAGGGCGGCCACCCGTCCGGCCGCGTTCGCCCCGGCGATATCCGCCCCCGTGCGGCACTGGACCGCCCGGTCGGCGTTTTTCGCAAGCTCCGCCAGAAACACCTCGTGCTGCCTCCGGCACTCGTCGAAAAGCGCCCCCTTCGGGAACCGGGCGGCGGGGGCGAAGAGCGCGAACACCTGGGCCGCCTTTTCAAACCGTCCCAGCCGGGCCAGGTCCAGCTGGCCTGCGTTCTCTCCCAGAGACCGGCCCCGGTGGGTGCATTCGCTGATGGTGTCGCAGTGGCCGTCAAAATAGGGGATGCTCCCCGCGGGTACCACAGACATAAGTCGCCCTCCTTCCCGCGCTCTTGACAGCAGTATATGTCAAAGCGCCCCGGCTGTCAATCCGCCGGACGGGGGGAAAGAGGGGTTCTGGTGAATTGCCCCAGATGCTTTGAGAAGAATTTGTCAAATTTTTCGGGAAATTCCGCGCATAAAACGCTTCCATTTAGTGGGAGCGTTTGTTATAATGGGCATGGGAGTACGGTCTTACGGATATATGTCTTTTACATATAAATATATTGCCCTACGGGCAGGGGGTTCTTTATGATCTCACACGGGAAAGAAATCAAAGTCTTCACCGGAAACGCAAATCCCGAATTGGCAAAAGGCATCTGTGACAATCTGAACATCTCTTTGGGTGACGCTGTGTGCACCCGTTTCTCCGACGGCGAGTGCTCCGTGTCCGTGTACGAACCCGTGCGCGGTGCGGACGTGTTTTTGGTCCAGTCCACCTGTGGGCCCGTGAACGACAACCTGATGGAGCTGCTGGTAATGATAGACGCCATGCGCCGGGCCTCCGCCGGACGTATCACCGCCGTGATACCCTACTTTGGATACGCCCGGCAGGACCGGAAGGCCAAGAGCCGGGACCCCATCTCCGCCAAGCTGGTGGCCAACCTCATCACCGAGGCCGGGGCGGACCGGGTCCTGACCATGGACCTGCACGCCAGCCAGATACAGGGCTTCTTTGACATCCCCGTGGACAACCTGGCGGGAGGGAGCCTTTTCGCCTCCCACTACAAAAAACGCTTCGACCTGCAAAACGAGAATTTCATGGTCGTGTCCCCGGACGTGGGCAGCGTGGCCCGTGCCCGCTCCTTCGCCATGAAGCTGGGTCTGGACCTGGCCATCGTGGATAAGCGCCGGGAGAAGGCCAACCAGTCCGAGGTCATGAACCTGATAGGCAACGTGGAGGGCAAGAACGTCATCATCCTGGACGACATGGTGGACACCGCCGGGTCCCTGGTGGGTGCGGCTAAGGCCATCCGGGAGATAGGCGGGGCCAACAAGGTCTACGCCTGCGCCAGTCACGGCATACTGTCCGGCCCGGCTCTGGAGCGGCTGGAGAACAGCGAGCTGGAGGAGCTGCTGCTGTTCGACACCATCCCCTATCCGGCGGGTCAGCCCCGTGTGGACAAGATACGCTACCTGTCCGCCGCGCCCATTTTCGCCGCCTCCATGCACCGCATTTACGAGGACGAATCTCTGGCGTCCCTGTTCGACTGATGTTCGGCATGGGGGGCTCTGTCCGGTGGCTGGCGGTGTTTTTGGGAAACCCCGGCCCCCGGTATAACGGCACCCGCCATAACGCGGGCTTTCTGGCGGCGGACGCCATGGCCAGGGACCAGGGCGTCGCCATCAGCCGCCTGCGGTTCCGGGCACTGACCGCCCGGTGCGAGCTGGGGGGGATGGGCGTGCTGTTGATGAAGCCCCAGACGTATATGAACGAATCCGGCCAGGCCGTGGGCCAGGCGGCGCGGTTTTATAAACTGCCGCCGGAGCAGGTCATCGTGGTCTCGGACGACATCAATCTCCCCTGCGGCCGTCTGCGGGTCCGGCGTTCGGGCTCGGCCGGGGGGCACAACGGCTTGAAAAGCATCATCGCCCACCTGGGCTCCGAGGACTTTCCCCGGATACGCGTAGGCGTGGGCGCGCCGCCCCACGGGGGCAGCGAGCAGATAGACTGGGTCCTGGGCGTGCCCAAAAACGAGGACTGGGACGCCTTTTCCGACGCATGCGTCAGGGCCGCCAAGGCTGTGGAGGATTACATCCTCTTAGGGCCTGCGCGGGCTATGGACACCTATAACAGAGTGTAACTCCAGTACGCCTCGGCGGAGCGTACCAAATTATATTAGGAGGGCTGCCTGTGAAAAAGGAGTGCATCGCCATGCTGCTGGCTGGCGGCCAGGGTTCCCGGCTGTATGCCCTGACGGCCAACGTGGCAAAACCCAATTTGCCCTTCGGAGGCAAATACCGCATCATCGACTTTCCCCTGTCCAACTGCGCAAACTCCGGCATCGACACCGTGGGCGTGCTGACCCAGTACAGGCCCATGAAACTCAACGCCTACCTGGGGACCGGCCAGCCCTGGGACCTGAGCGCGGACGACGGCGGCGTGTTCATCCTGCCGCCCTACATGTCCGCGGGAGAGAAGGGCAACTGGTTCTCCGGAACGGCCAACGCCATCTACCAGAACATCGACTTCATCGACGTGCGCGACCCGGAATATGTGCTGATACTCTCCGGCGACCATATCTATAAAATGGATTACGCCGACATGCTCCGGGAGCACAAGGAAAAGGGCGCGGCCTGCACCATCGCCGTCATCCAGGTGGGGATGGAGGAGGCCAAGCGCTTCGGCATCATGAGCACCGGCGACGACGGCTACATAAACCAGTTTGAGGAGAAGCCCGCCCATCCCAAGAGCGATCTGGCGTCCATGGGCATCTATATCTTCACCTGGTCCAAGCTGCGCAAGGCGCTCATCGAGGACGAGGCCGACCCGGACAGCCAGCAGGATTTCGGCAAGAACATCATCCCCAATCTGCTGGCCGCGGGAGAAAAGCTCTGGCCCTATCATTTCCAGGGCTACTGGCGGGACGTGGGCACCATCACCAGCCTCTGGGACGCCAACATGGATATGTTGAGCCCGGAGCTGATCGACCTGTACGACCGCAACTGGCCCATCATGAGCCGCAGCCCCATCCGGCCGCCCCAGGTGGTGGGACCGGAGGCCGATGTGCGCCACTCCATCGTGACGGAGGGCTGCATCGTGGACGGCTCGGTGTTCAACAGCGTCCTTTCCAGCCAGGTGACGGTGGAAAAGGGCGCCCGCGTGGAATACAGCGTGCTCATGCCCGGCGCCGTGGTGGAGGCCGGTGCGGAGGTGCGGTTCGCCATTTTGGGCGAGAACGTCCGGGTTTGCAGAGGGGCCCATGTGGGCACCGAGCCGGACGGGACGGATAGCTGGGGCGTAGCGACCTGCGGCCCGGATGTGACTGTTGGCCCCGGCGCGATGGTCGCGCCCGGCGCCATGCTGTATGATGATTTGGTGGCGACATGAGAAATGATCTGCATGGTATTATTTACACCCTGAGCGCGGAGCCCGCGCTCCGGGAACTGGTAGAGCACAGGAACAGCGCCTCCATTCCCTTCGGTGGGCGCTACCGCCTGATAGACTTCGCCCTGTCCATGATGGTCAACGCGGGCATCCGGGACGTGGGCGTGATCATGGAGCGGGATTATCAGAGCCTGCTGGACCATCTGTCCAACGGCGCGGACTGGGGCCTGGCCCGCCGCAGCGGCGGCCTGCGCCTGCTGCCGCCCTTCGGCCTGCCGGAGGCCCACTCGGGCCACTTCAGCGGCTGCATGGAGGCTCTGCGCTCCGTCCGGTCCTACATACGGGACATCACCCAGGAGGACATCGTGCTGTGCGCCGCCGACTGGGTGGGGAACATCGACCTGGCCGCCGCCGTGGAGCTGCACCGCAGCACCGGCGCGGAGATGACCGCCGTCTGCTCCGAGGGCTACGGCCCCTTCGCCCACCACCGGCTGGTGAAGGACCCGGACGGCTTTGCCCGTCATCTGCTGTTTTCCGAGGGCGGCCCCGGGGAGGGGCTGTTCTCCCGGGAGATATACATCCTCAAGCGGGAGCTTCTGTTGCAGCTGATGGACTACTGCTCCGACGCCCTGCACAACCACTTCCACCGGGACGCGGTGGCCCATTACCTGGCCCAGGGCGGCAAGATAGCCGTCTATGAGCACAACCAGTACGCCCGGCGCATCACCTCCGTGCGGGACTATTACGACGCCAGCATGGAGCTGCACCAGCCCCAGATGATGGCCGAGCTGTTCCCGGCGGACGGGCTGCCTATCCGCACCAAGGAGCGGGCCGAGGCCAGCACCTATTACAGCGACACCGCCAAGGTGAACTCCTCCCTGGTGGCGGACGGCTGCTACATCGAGGGAGAGCTGGACCACTGCATCCTGTTCCGCGGGGTCCGGGTGGCCAAGGGGGCCAAGCTGAAAAACTGCGTGGTCATGCAGGACACCGTCATCGGCGCGGGCGCCCAGCTGCGCTGCGTCATCGCCGACAAGGACTGCGTCGTGACTGATAACTGCTTCCTGGCCGGGACCGACCGGCTGCCCGTGGTCATCCCCAAGGGCGAGCGGGTATAAGACCTGCCCACACCCATGAACGATATCCCCCGCCCCGCGGGGCGGGGGATAGTTTTTCCCTTTTCGCATTCCAACTTTAAGGAGTATCATATATATGTTGTCTGAGATCACACGTGATGAGCTGCACGCAGCCATCGAGGATAAGCTGTGCGCTCATTTCGGCACCACCGGGGCCAACGCCACCGACGAGCAGGTGTTCCTGGCCTCCGCCCAGGTCATCCGGGAGATCATGAGCCGTCTCATCGCCGTACAGCGGGAGAACAAGGACGAAAAACAGGTCCACTACCTGTCCATGGAGTATCTTTTGGGCCGGAGCCTGATGAAAAACGCCTATAACCTGGGCGTCGGCGCGGAGCTCGCCGGGGCCCTGGAGGATATGGGCCGCTCGGCGGCGGACATCTTTGAGATGGAGCCGGACGCGGGCCTTGGCAACGGCGGCCTGGGCCGCCTGGCCGCCTGCTATTCCGACAGCATGGCCACTCTGAACATCCCCGCCTCCGGCTACTCCCTGTGCTATGAGCTGGGCCTGTTCAAACAGGTGATAAAAAACGGCGCCCAGACCGAGGTGGCCGACAGCTGGCGGCTGGGGGCCGACGGCTGGCTCATCAGCCGGGAGGCGGAGACCTGCGAGGTCCGCTTCGGCGGACAGGTGGAGGAGATATGGGACCACACCGGCGTGTGCCGGACGAAGCTGACGGGCTATGAGAGCGTGCTGGCCGTGCCCCGGGATATGCTCATCGCCGGGTACGACGGCAAGCGGGTCAACACCCTGCGCCTGTGGGAGGCCCGCAGCAACCAGGACCTGGACATGTACCTGTTCTCCGGGGGCAAATACGTCCAGGCCATGGAAAAGCGCACCATGAGCGAGGTCATCACCAAGGTGCTCTATCCCGCCGACGACCATCTTCAGGGCAAGGAGCTCCGGCTGAAGCAGCAGTACTTCTTCGCCTCCGCCACCGCCCAGGACCTGGTGCGCCGCCACCGCCGGGAGTGGGGGGACGTGCGCTCCTTCCCGGACCATCACGTCATCCAGATAAACGACACCCACCCCACCCTCATCATCCCGGAGCTGATGCGCATTTTCATGGATGAGGACGGCCTGGGCTGGGACGAGGCCTTCGACTGCGTGCGCCGCACGGTGGCCTATACCAACCACACGGTGCTCAGCGAGGCGCTGGAGAAGTGGCCTCAGAGCCTGATACAGTCCCTGATGCCCCGTGTCTGGCAGATCATCCGGGAGCTGAACATCCGCTGGATGAAGAGGCTCAACAGCTGGTTCCCCGGAGACGAGAAGAAGGTGGAATACAGCCTCATCCTCTCCGGCGGCCAGGTGCACATGGCCAACATCTGCCAGGCGGTGTGCTACATGATAAACGGCGTGTCCGCCCTCCACGGGCAGATATTGAAGACCCGGCTTTTCAAGGACGTGTGCTCCGTCCGGCCGGAGCGGTATACCTTCGTCACCAACGGCATCGACCACCGCCGCTGGCTGGACCAGATAAACCCCGACCTGTCCGGGCTCATCCGGGACCTGATCGGTCCGGGCTTCATCACCGAGCCGGAGCGGCTGGCGGAGCTGCGCAAATATGAGAACGACGAGACGGTCCTGGGCATGCTGAACGTCATTAAGGCCCGGAACAAGGACCGGTTCGCCGCCTGGCTGAAGCGGGAGCAGGGCAGCGTCCTGGACCCGGCGGCGGTGATGGACGTGCAGGTCAAGCGCCTGCATGAGTATAAGCGCCAGCTCCTGGCCGCCATGCTCATCACCCATTTGCAGCAGCGGCTGCGGGAGGAACCCAATAAGGATTTCCTGCCCCGGACCTTCGTCTTCGCCGCTAAGGCGGCGGGGAGCTACGTCACCGCCAAGCGGATCATCGAGCTCATCAACTCCCTGGCCGCGGACGTGAACGCCGACCCGGCCTGCAAGGGCAAGCTCCAGGTCCATTTCGCCTCCAACTACCGGGTGTCCATGGCCGAGAAGCTCATGCCCGCCGCCCAGGTATCCGAGCAGATATCCACCGCGGGCAAGGAGGCCTCCGGCACCGGCAACATGAAGCTGATGATGAACGGCGCCATCACCATCGGCACCCTGGACGGGGCCAACGTGGAGATGCACGACCACCTGGGGGACGAGAACATGTTCCTGTTCGGCCTGCGGGCCTCGCAGGTGGAGGACCTGCTGCGCCAGGGCTATCGGCCCCAGGAGTATTACAAGCGGGACGCGGTGGCCCAGGACGTGTTCAACCGCTTCCGCAACGGCTTCGCCGACGGCAAGAGCTACGCCGATCTGGTGAGCGGGCTGCTGTACGGCGGCGACCCCTACATGCTGCTGGCGGACTTCGCCGACTACCGCCGGGCCCACGAGGAGCTTTACAAGCTCATGGCCGACCCCATCGCCTCCGCCCGGATGAGCCTGGTGAACATCGCCGAGTCCGGCGTGTTCGCCGCCGACCGGGCCGTGCGGGAGTACGCCGAGAACATCTGGCACGTGTAAGCCCCCATGACGATACCGCGTAAGGGTATTGCCGCCGTCAACCGACGGCGGCATTTCCTTTTCAGCGGGCATTCGAGAAGTCATAAAGTCGGCAGTACAGTCGAAGGAGATATTCTCACCGAGGAAATCACTGCTTGCGGTAGATTTCTTCGCATTTGAATGGTACAATGTTGAATGTCGAGTGGGCGACTGTTCGGCAAATGGGGATTTTGCAGGAGAATCAAATGGATAATTGTGATTGGTGTAACCTATCTGAAGAAGACAAACAGTTTCAGGTATACGAAAGTAGATCATGGTCTGTTTTCCTTTCAGATGAACAGGATTATATTGGACGATGTATATTGGTTTTGAAGCGTCATTGCAATTCATTGTCAGAGCTAACAGATGGCGAATGGGACGAGCTCCGCAATCTGATTTGTAAAGTGGAGGCATGCTTAAAGGCTGTTTTAGGAGCAACTCTATGTAATTGGAGTTGTTTGATGAATAATTTTTACAAAGAGTCAGCGCCTGATCCTCATCTTCATATTCATGTAAGGCCAAGATATGATAAGCCCGTGATGCTCAACGGGAACATTTATTCTGATAGTGAGTTTGGTCATCATTATGCGGTGAATAAGAGTGGGGTAATATCTGTGAAAGATAAGGAAGAAGTGTTTGCCCGACTAAAAGAATGGCTGAATCGTTAAATTTCCGTTGTTGGAGAGATAATGAGGACGGCAAATGGGGATTTTGCAGGGCCACACTGTTACATGTACAATGATGATGGGAGACGAGAGGTCAAGAAACGAAATCTATGACCTTGACATGATAATATAAAGGGGGTCTCAAAATGATTATTGATTCCTTTGAACGTAGCGGAGAGGAGATCCTCACGGCGCGGGATATAGCGAACGCAGTGCCAGGGTTCCCGGAAACGGTCTTATCTGCCTTTTCCGCGAAAACCACGAATTTGCTCACCTTGCTCTTCCCGGTGGAACAGATCGCGGCCAGCCAAAGCGGGCGTCCCATTCCGATATGGAAATTTGAAGTCCGGGGACAGGCAATGGCTTATTACCAATCGCCCATCGGCGGGTCCGCCGCCGCCATCGTCCTGGAGGAGGTGATCGCCATGGGGGCGAGGAAGCTCCTCTTTTTCGGCTCAGCGGGGTCGCTGGATAAGAAACTGACAAGCGGGCATCTCATCGTCCCG
Organism: uncultured Oscillospiraceae bacterium; assembly: GCA_947631805.1. GTDB lineage: Bacteria > Bacillota > Clostridia > Oscillospirales > Oscillospiraceae > CAJOIG01. Next base: position 13,933 of record CANRNA010000021.1, read on the forward strand.
ACTGCGGCATACCGGGACGAGGGCACAAGCTACCACTATGCCCCGCCCTCCGATTACATAGAGGTCAAAACAGCGGCGCGTCTGATTACAATCCTTGACGAGCTGAAGGTGCCCTTCCGCAAGGCGAAGGTCTGGACCACGGATGCCGTATACCGGGAGACGAGAGGAGCCATGGCACGCCGGAAAGCCGAGGGTTGCGCCGCCGTGGAAATGGAATGTGCCTCCCTGACTGCCTGCGGCGATTTTCGCGGGGTCGATGTCCACTACTTGCTCTATGCCGCCGACTGTCTGGACGGAGCAGCTTGGGATCACCGCATCCTCGGCCACATGCCGGAGGACATGCGGGAACGTATCTTGCGCATTGCAGTAGAGGTTGGAACCAGAGTATAGGCGAGAATGGAAGAGCCTTGTGTTTGCCCTCACGAGTCCCGGTTTGTCGGGGAGATATAAACTGCATACGAGATTGGATTAGAGCGTTCAAGTGTAAAAACTTGGGCGCTTTTTTCTTCCCCAAACGCTCCGAATTGGCGTATGGCTGCAACTGAATACGCAAATCAGAACAATGCCTGCCTGAGCTTATCAGGGCGAGTGAAATCGAATGGCCGCGGTGACGCGCCGGATTTTTCCGCCTGGGGTCTTGACAGGCGGGCAAAGCGGTGCTATTATGACAAAAGAGATACCTCGTTAGATGATGTATCAACACTATAC
>CANRNA010000022.1 GCA_947631805.1 uncultured Oscillospiraceae bacterium
GGCAGCGGCGGCCAGGGGGCCATCGCCTTCCACCGGGAGAAATACGTGGCCTCCGGCGGCCCCGACGGGGGCGACGGGGGCCGGGGCGGGGATATCATCGTCCAGGCGGACCCCAACATGTCCACCCTGCTGGACTTTCGCTATAAGCGGAAGTTCATCGCCACCGACGGCATGCCCGGCCAGGGCAAGCGCTGCTCCGGCAAGGACGGGCAGGACGTGGTGCTGCGGGTGCCACGGGGCACCCTCATCCGGGACAAGGCCACCGGCGCTGTCATCCAGGACATGTCCGCCGCGGACCGGTTCGTGCTGGCCCGGGGCGGCCGGGGCGGCTGGGGCAACAAGCACTTCGCCACTCCCACCCGCCAGACCCCCCGCTTTGCCAAGCCCGGCCTGCCCGGAGAGGAGCGGGAGGTGGTGCTGGAGCTGAAGCTGCTGGCGGACGTGGGGCTTGTGGGCTTCCCCAACGTGGGCAAATCCACCCTGCTCAGCGTGGTCAGCCGGGCCCATCCCAAGATAGCCGACTACCCCTTCACCACCCTCAACCCCAACCTGGGCGTGGTGTACGCGGGAGACCACAGCTCCTTTGTCATGGCGGACATCCCCGGCATCATCGAGGGGGCCAGCGAGGGCGCGGGCCTTGGCCACGATTTTCTCCGGCACATCGACCGGTGCCGCCTTCTCATCCACGTGGTGGACGTGTCCGGCTCCGAGGGGCGGGACCCTGTAGAGGACTTTGAGGCCATCAACGCAGAGCTCGCCCAATACGACGCGGACCTGGCCTCCCGGCCCCAGATCGTGGCGGCCAACAAGTGCGACCTGCTGCCCCCTGACAGCGCCGCTCTTGCCAAGCTCAAGGCCCACGTCCAGGCCAGGGGCTGCCCGGTATACGAGATATCCGCCGCGGCCCACCAGGGCATCCAGGAGCTCATATACGCCGCCGCGGCCAGGCTGAAGGACCTGCCCCCGGTGGCGGTGTACGAGGCCGATTACGTGGCCCCGGAGGTGCAGCTGGGCACGGCGGACGACCTGACCATCCGCAAGGAGGGGGACGTTTGGCTGCTGCAGGGAGACTGGCTGGACCGGCTGGTGAGCCGGGTGAACTTCGCCGACTACGAGTCCAGGATGTACATGGACCGAAAGCTCCGGGAGGCGGGGGTCTATGACCGGATGGAGGCCATGGGCCTCGCCGACGGGGACACCATCTCCATCGCGGAGCTGGAATTTGAGTACTACAGCTGAATATCTGATCTCAATAGACACACGCCGCAAAATGCGGCGCGTGTCCATTTTTATGCCTTTACTATCACAGTGTCAAAAAGTACCGGATGAACGCCAGGCCAAGCAGCGCTGTGATGCCTTCCAGCACGTACACCAGCCACAGCTCCGCCGCGCCGCGGCTGCAGCCGTAGGAGGAGCCGTCGTCGTAGTCGGCCTGTGCCAGCAGGTCGGTGCGTGGTATCTCCTCCCCCGCCTCGTCGAAATACTTCGCGCCGAAAGGCGCCACCGACTCTCCCTCCGCCAGCCGTTCCACATGGAGAAAGGGCGTCTTCTCTATCCGCTGGGTGCTAACGGCCTCCGGCGGGTCGGACTGGAAGCCGTCGTCGTAGCGGTCGTAGACGACCACGGTCTCCACACCGGGCAGTTTCCCCAGACAGAAGGTCAGCAGGTACTCCCGCCCGCCGACGCGCTCGATGGCAGCTATACACAGCGGCTCGTCAAAAAGGTCCGTCTGCACCATCCGATACCGGCCGAACAGCCCCCGTTCCAGCACCGCCATGCACCCGCCGCCCGGGCGCAGCTCGTCCCGGCACAGCACGTAAAGCCTGTTTCCCGCGGCGGCGCGCTCTGCTATGTCCGTGCGCACCTCGCCGTCGGACCATGAGTCGATGGCCGCCTCCAACGCCGCCGTCGAGGACACGTCCACGCAAAACTCATACCTGTAAAGCCCCGCCATGCAGGCCAGGGTGACCACCAGCGCCGCCAGTGCGCTCAAAAGCCGCCGGAGGCCGTTTTTCCGCCTGACCAGGTAAATGAGCCTCTCCGCCAGGTCGGCGGCATCGGTCTTGGTGATAGTCTCCCCCTCCATCCGCTGCCCGGCCAGCAGCTCCGCCACAGTGATGTCCAGCTGGGCGCACAGCGCCGTCAGCATGGATATATCCGGCATATTGCGGCCCGTCTCCCACCGGGACACCGTGCGCTGGCTGACGCCCAGCCGCTGGGCGAGCTGCTCCTGGGTGAGCCCCCGCTCCCGGCGCACCTGCCCCAAAAACCGTCCGATCTGCTCCTGATCCATAGCTGCCTCCCGTTATTATTTACTGTGATCATAGCATACCAGGCCCGACTTTGCCAGGACACAGAGCGGGTAAAGCACCCTTTTCGTCGGATGCCCCCCAAAAAGCACACCCCGGCGGCTTTGCTTTGAAACCCACAGTTTGTTTTGTGAAAATATGCGTCCGTTGAATCCAACCAACGCTTTTGTTATAATACAACCAGAAAGCGAAAGGACGGTGTTTTAAATGCCGAGTATATTAAGTGAACGCATTGCCGCTCTGCGAAAAGAGAGAGGCCTTACCCAGGAGCAGTTGGGCAAGATGGCAGGCGTATCTTCCCAAGCCGTAGGCAAGTGGGAAAAAGGCGGCACGCCGGATGTGGAGCTGCTGCCGGTCCTGTCCCGCCAGCTGGGCGTGACCATTGACGATCTTTTTGGCTTGGATGGGGGAGAACAGATCAACGTGGAGGACACGGTGCGGCGGTGGATCGTTACAGTCCCCCAAGGGCAGCGACTGAACGAACTGTGTCGGCTGGTATGGTCGGCCATGGGGCCACTTGTCCTGCTGAAAGGCGGGGACTACAAAACTGCCCCGGAATTTAACCGCGAAAGCCGCTGTGAATGGATCGATGAGGTGGATGGAAAACCATATCCCATCCTGCGGCGGACATCCATTTTCAAGGAGGACGGTTTGGTGTTTGGGGTCAACGCCGATGATATGTCCTTCGTCTCCATCTGGCCGGAGCCAGAGGCTGGCTATGAACCGTTCATGGCTAAAAACGACCTGTGCCGGAGGCTGTTTCAAGCGCTGGCCATGCCCCACTGCCTGGAACTGCTGGAATATCTGCACAGCAAGCCTGCCAGCGACTACCGCCACTATACGCCTGGGGCGATAGCAAAGGCTCTCGGCATTGAAGTCCAGAAGGCAGAAAACCTGATCGCGGCGTTGACAGACCTTGGTATGCTGAAACCGGCAACGCTGGAGACGGAGGACGGGGTATGTCACTCCTTCCGCGTATGGGGGTATGACGCGATCGTACCGCTCCTTTACTTTGCCCGCTGGCTGACCACGGGCGGCGCCCCTCCTATCACTTCGGCCGGACGGACTGCCCCTGTGCTGCGGGGAGAAAAATGGAAGGAAAAGGAAGAAAATTGACATGACGTACTATTTGAAGAAATTTTGGAAAAAGAACCTAGCCGTCATTTTGATACAGCTTGCGATATACAGTCTCACCGCCAGTCAGGCACTTGTTCAGATCCAATTTTTCCAAGGTATCGTTGACCTGGATCTGAAGCGTATGCTTTTTTGGCAGGCGGTCAACGTGATCGTCTGGATCACATTTTATTTCCTGCAGATCTTGTGCGCGAGGGCACGGGCAAGCGCAACACGAGCTATGAACGATCAGGTTCGACGCGATATGGCCGCTACCCTGCTCAATAAGAGCCATCAGGACTACCACGCACAGGATAGCGGAGAGTATCTCTCCTGGTTCACCAGCGGTGTGGAGCGCATCGAGAATTCCGCCTGGAACCCGTTCTTTGACCTTGCGGCTTACGTTTGCATGGCGGGGACCGCTATAGTCGCGCTGGCTTCCGTACACTGGTCGCTCGTGCTGCTCTCCCTTGTAACGACCCTGATCCTGTCCATGCTGCCCAAGCTGTTCACGAAGAAAATGCAGCATCTTGGTGAGGTGTGCGCCCAGGAGCAGGCCGTTGCCACCGGAAAGCTGAAGGAATTGCTGGGTGGTTTTGATGTCCTTTGCTTCTTCGGCAGACACGACCTCTTTTCCAAAGGCATTGAGCAGGCCAGCGATCAGATCGAACGTCCCAAATATGAGCAAGCCTGCAAGCAAGAAGCCATTTCCAGTGGCGTTTTGGGCAACGTCTCAACACTCATCGGTTTAGGAAGCACCTTGTTTGTGGCGGTACTGTCAATTAAGGGGATCGTCATCCAATCCGCCCTTACAGGCACTGGCAATTTGTGCAGTTCCGTCAGCAACGGTATTCGGGGCATTGCTGGTCTGCGCCTGTCCATCGCCTCCGCAAAAGCCTACTTTGATCGCATTACCGTCCATGACGATGGAACTGAATGTCAGCACGATATGGGCATTGCCCCCGTACAAAACACCATCGCTGTGGAGGACCTCAGCTTCCAGTACGGCGAGCGCCCCATTCTGCAAGACCTGTCTCTTCAATTTAGGAAAGGCGGCAAGTACGCTCTCACCGGCCCCTCCGGGTGCGGGAAGTCCACCCTTTTGAAGCTCCTTTTAGGCTGGCTTCCTGACTACAGCGGCGCCATCCTATTTGACGATAAAGACGCCCGCGATTTCACGCCGGAACAGCTCCAACAGCAGATGAGCTACATCGAGCAGAACGTGTTCCTGTTCAACTCCACCATCCGGGACAACATCACCCTGGGCGAGTACTTTTCCGACGAGCAGATGGAAAAGGCCCTGCGGGACAGCGCTCTCATGGGCGATCTGGCCTCCATGCCGGACGGTTTGGATACCATCGTGGGCGAAGAAGGCGGCAACCTCTCCGGCGGGCAGAAGCAGCGTGTGGCCATTGCCCGTGCGCTGATCCATGACCGCTCTATCCTCCTTGTGGACGAGGGCACCAGCGCCCTGGACCAGAAGAACGCGGACATTGTAGAAAAGAGCCTGCTGGCGAATCCCGACCTGACGCTGATTTTGGTCAGCCACCACCTCACTCCCGAACGGAAAGGACAGTTTACCCAAGTGTACAACTTACAGCCGGTGGCTTCCATCTAAAATCGGCATACATAAGCTTGACCCAAACAAGGTCATATTTTTGCCAGGACACAGAGCGGGTAAAGCACCCTTTTTCCCCGTCGGCATATACTGAACTGCTTGCCAAACTGTAAAACGGGGTGATCTGGATGTGTTCCATCGCAGGCGTGATCGACTTCAAAAATGACCTACGGGACCAGACGACCGCCCTGGCCGCCATGCAAAGGAGCATGGTCAGCCGGGGCCCGGACCAGCGGGGGGCCTACGTGACGGAGCGCGCTGCGCTGCTGCACAACCGCCTCGCCGTCATCGACATCGAAAACGGCCGCCAGCCCATGACCGTGGACGGCGGGACCGGGGCGTACACCATCGTCTACAACGGGGAGATATACAACACCGACGAGGTCCGCCGGGACCTGACGGCCGCGGGCCAGGTCTTCCACAGCCGGTCTGACACGGAGGTGGTGCTGAGGAGCTTCATCCAGTGGGGCGAAAAGTGCGTGGACCGGCTCAACGGCATTTTCGCCTTCGCCGTGTGGGACGCGGGGGCCCGGCGGCTGTTCATCGCCCGGGACAGGATGGGCGTCAAGCCCTTTTTCTACACCTTCGCCCACGGGGCGTTTCTATTCGCCTCGGAGATAAAGGGCCTGCTGGCCCACCCCCTGGTGGAACCGGCGGTGGACCGGGAGGGGGTGCTGGAGGTGGTGCTCACCGGGCCGGGCCGGACCCCTGGCTGCGGCGTGTTCCGGGGCATTCAGGAGCTGCGCCCCGGCTGGCGGGGCTGGTTCGACGAACGGGGCCTCCGGACGGAGCGGTACTGGTCGCTGCGCGCCCGTGAGCACCGGGACGACTTTCCCACCACCGTGGACACGGTGCGCCATCTCGTCACCGACGCCATCCGCCGCCAGCTGGTGAGCGACGTGCCCATCGGCACGTTTTTGTCCGGCGGCCTGGACTCAGGGCTCATCTGCTCCGTGGCGAAGCTGTACATGGCCGAGCGGGGCCTGCCCCTGCACACCTTCTCCGTGGACTACAAGGACCACCTCCGGTACTTCCACGAGACGAAGTTCCAGCCCACCAGCGACACGGTGTACATCCCCAGGCTCCGGGACTGGCTGGGATGCGAAAACCACCTGACCGTGCTCACCCCCCTGGAGCTGGCGGACGGTCTTTACGAGGCGGTGGACGCCCGGGACCTGCCGGGGATGGCGGACGTGGACTCCTCCCTGCTGCAATTTTGCAAGCACATCAAGGAGCACGTCACCGTGGCCCTGTCCGGGGAGTGCGCCGACGAGATATTCGGCGGCTACCCCTGGTACCGGGACGAGAAGATACGGGCGGTGGAGGGCTTCCCCTGGGCCCAGTCCATCCAGTACCGGGCGGGCTTTCTCCGGGACGAGTACGCCCGCGGCCTGGACAGCCGGGAGTATTTGATGGAAAAATACCGCCTGACCCTGGCGGACACGGACGCCCTGGACACAGACAGCCCCACGGATAGGCGGATGCGGGAGATGATGCGCCTGAACACGGACTGGTTCATGCAGACGCTCCTGGACCGGAAGGACAGGATGAGCATGTACAGCGCCCTGGAGGTGCGGGTGCCCTTCTGCGACCACCGCATCGCGGAATATCTCTACTCGGTGCCCTGGGAGTGGAAGGACTACCGCCACTATGAAAAGGGCCTGCTGCGGGAGGCCATGCGGGACTATCTGCCCCAGGAGATACTCTGGCGCAAAAAAAGCCCCTACCCCAAGACCCACGACCCGGCCTATATGCAGGAGGTCTCCCGCCGTCTGGAGAGCGTGCTCTCGGACAGCTCCTCTCCCCTGACGGACATCGTCCGCCGGGACGCCCTGGAGGGACTTCTGTCCGACGACATCGCCCAGCCCTGGTACGGCCAGCTCATGACCACCCCCCAGACCATCGCCTACATGCTCCAGGTGAACTACTGGATGAAAAAATACAAGGTCCGGCTGGTGTAAAAAACGGTCCCGCTCTCACGAGCGGGACCCGGTATATACCGCGGTTTTTGTTTACTCGGCGGCTTCCTCGGCCTCGGCGTCAGCGTCGGCCTCCGCGCCGGTGATGGCCACCACAGCGCCCTGGTAGGTCTCGTCGATGAACTGGGCGACCTCCTCGGACTGGAGCACCGCCAGCAGAGCCTGGATGGCCTCGTTGTCCTCGTTGCCCTCCTTGACGCACAGGATGTTGGCGTAGGTGATGGCGCCGTCGCCGGAGGCGTCCTCCACGGCCAGAGCGTCAGTGCCCGCGTTCAGGCCAGCCTGCAGGGCATAGTTGCCGTTGATGACGGCCAGGTCCACGTCCTCCAGGGACAGGGGGATCTGGGCGGCTTCCTGCTCGATGATCTCATAGTCGTGGGGATTGTCCACGATGTCATACTTGGTGGCGTTGGAGGCGGCGTCGACGCTCTCGTCCAGGGTGATCAGGCCCTCCTGCTGGAGCAGGAGCAGGGCGCGGGTCTCGTTAGAGCCGTCGTTGGGCACGGCGATGGTGGCGCCGTCTTCCAGCTCCTCCAGGGAAGCGGTCTTGCCCGCATAGATGCCGAAGGGCTCATAGTGGACCAGGCCCACGCTCACCAGATGGGTGCCGTTCTCCTCGTTGAAGGTGTTCAGATAGGGGGTGTGCTGGAAGTAGTTGGCGTCCAGCTCGCCCTCTTCCACGTGGGTGTTGGGGAACACATAGTCGTCATAGATGACGATGTCCAGGTCGATGCCCTGCTCGGCCAGGATGGGCTTGGCGAACTCCAGGATCTCCGCGTGGGGGGTGGAGGAGGCGCCCACCTTCAGGGTGACGGTGTCGTCCGCCAGGGCGATAGCGCCCAGGCTCAGGACCAGCGTGAGAGCCAGTACGGTGGCAATGATCTTTTTCATTTTGGTTTCTCCTTTTGATAAAAATTTTGTTTGTTATTTTTCACCGGATGCGTTTGTCGCTCCGTTTGGTGACGGTATTTCCGACGCTCTGGAATATCTGGACCAGGATGACCAGCAGCACCACCATGGTCCACATGACCAGCTCGTTGCGCCGGTAGTGGCCGTAGGTGATGGCGAAGGACCCCAGTCCTCCGGCCCCCAGGATGCCGGCCATGGCCCCGTAGCCGAAGATGGTGATCAGGGCCACAAAGAAGTTAGAGAGCAGCGCGGGCTTTGCCTCAGGGATGAGCACCTTCCACACGATCTGCATAGGACTGGCGCCCATTGCCTGGGCCGCCTCTATCACCCCCTGATCGATCTCCCGGATGGATGTCTCCACGATGCGCGCCACGAAGGGGAACGCCGCCACGGTCAGCGGCAGGATCATGCCCTTTACTCCGGCGGTGGTGCCCAGCACGAACCGGGACAGGGGGCTGACCACCACGATCAGGATCAGAAACGGCACGCTTCGCAGCAGATTGATGATGACGTTGACCACCTTCATCAGCGCCTTGGGCATGGGACGGATGCCCCGCTCCTCTCCCGTGACCAGCAGCACCCCCAGCGGAAGGCCGATGGCGAAGGCCAGCAGCGTGGGCAGGAACGTCATCACCAGGGTCTGGCCGATGGCCTCCACCAGGTCGCTGCGGACGATATTCTGTAAAAGCTGTACGTCCTTTTCACTGAACATCGCCCGTCACCTCCTCCGCTGTCACGCCGGGTATCTCCCGCAAATATATGAGCGCTCTGGCCGCCTCCGTCTCGTCCTGGGGCAGGCCCAGCACCATGGTGCCGAAGCTCTTGTCCCCGATGGTGCGGGTGTCGGCGCTGATGATGTTCAGGCATATCCCCTGCTTCGCCGCCAGGGTAGCGATGATGGGCTCCCCGGAGGTGGCCCCGTTGAAGGCCAGCCGCACCAGCCGGTTTTCCGGCAGCACGTGTATCTTCTCCCCGCCCGGCATCACCAGGCGGCGGCCCGCCTCCGTCCGGGGGTTGGCAAATATCTCCGACACGTCCCCCTGCTCCTGGATAACGCCGTGGTCCAATATGGCCACCCGGTCGCATATCTGCTCTACCACCCGCATCTCGTGGGTGATGACCACCACCGTGACCCCCAGCTCCCGGTTTATCTTTTTCAGCAGAGCCAGTATGGACTGGGTAGTGGTGGGGTCCAGGGCGCTGGTGGCCTCGTCGCACAACAGCACCTGGGGCTGGGGATACTCCGCCAGCGCCCTGGCGATGGCCACCCGCTGCTTCTGGCCGCCGGACAGCTGCACCGGATAGGCGTCCGCCTTGTCGGGCAGGCCCACCAGCTCCAAAAGCTCCTCCGCCCGCTTTTTCCGCCAGCTCTTTTCCCCCTTCACCCCGTTCAGCTCCAGGGGGAAGCAGACGTTTTCAAGGGCCGTGCGCTGCATGAGAAGGTTGAAGCTCTGGAAGATCATGCTCATGCCCCGGCGGGCCTTGCGCAGGTCCCGCTCCCTGAGGGCCGTCAGTTCCTGGCCGTTCACCGTGACCTTGCCGGAGGTGGGTCTCTCCAGCAGGTTCATGCACCGGACCAGGGTGCTCTTGCCCGCCCCGGACAGGCCGATGATGCCGAATATCTCTCCCTTGTGGATGTCCAGGTCGATATCCTGCAGGGCCCGCACCTGGCTGTCGCCGGAGCCGAAGGTCTTGCAAAGGTGCTCGATACGGATGATCGTCTCGCTCATAAATCCCTCACAAACAAAAAGTCGTCCTCGATGATCTGCATCAAGGACGACATATATACATACGCCGTGGTACCACCTTGCTTCGCCCCCGCCTCACGGCGCCGGGCCTTACAGGGTTCCAACAAACCCCTGCGCTGTAACGGGCGCCCCCGTCGCGGACTACCTATCGCCCACGCGGCTCCAAGACCATGTTCGGCGGGCTCTCTGCGCCCCTTTCCAGCTGCCGGGGCTCTCTGGCGGCATAACCTTCCCGCTTACTCTTCTTTTCATTGCCTTTGTTGTGGTATTCACTTTTGATTGTGGCTATTATAGCCTCAATTTCCGGCCCTGTCAACCGACAGATACGTCAAGATTTCTCCAGCTCCCGGGGAATGATTTTGTGTAAATTGTGAAAGAGCGCCCCCGCCTCAGTCCTCTTTATAGGCCACGGCCCGGTCAAACAGGTCCTCTACCTCTCTCCCGGGGGCCGGGGTCGCCAGGGTCACGGCCACCGCCGCCAGCAGGCCCGCCGCCGCGCCGGGGACGATCTCATAGATGCCCGTGCCCGACAAAAAGCCAAGCCACAGGATATCCGCCGCCGCGCCCACCACGATACCGGCCGCCGCCCCGGCAAAGTTGAACCGCTTCCAGAACAGGCTCAGCATGATGACCGGGCCGAAGGCCGCGCCGAACACGCCCCAGGCGTTGGACACCAGGTCCATGATGGAACCGGCGTCCGGGTCGGCGGCGATGATCAGGGCCACGACGGAGATGGCGATGACCACCACGCGGCCCGCCCAGAGCATCTCCCGGTCCCCCGCCTTGTTCCGGCGGATCACCGGCTTATACACGTCACTGGCAAAGGCCGAGGCCGCCGCCAGAAGCTGGCTGTCCGCCGTGGACATGCTGGCCGCCAGCACCGCCGAGAGCAGAATGCCGGACACCACGCCGGGGAAGATGCGCCTGGTCATGGTGATGAACACCAGGGAGTTCGTCTCCACCGTCTCGTCATAGCCCAGGAACATCCGGCCGATGACCCCCACCAGGGTGGCGAACAGCACGATGAGCACGGTCCAGCTCACGCCGATGACAGCGGATTTTTTCAGGTCCTTCTGGCTTTTCAGGCTCATGAACCGAATGATGATGTGGGGCATGCCGAAGTAGCCGATGCCCCAGCCCAGGCCGGAGACGATGTCCTGCCAGCTGGTGAAGGGGTCAAGATACCCCCCGGGGAGGGACGAGGCGGCGGAGCCGTCCAGCATGGAGGCGGCAAAGATGGGGGCGATGAGCAGCGCGCCCAGCATCAGCAGCCCCTGGAAGAAGTCCGTCCAGCACACGGCAGAGAATCCGCCCAGGAAGGTATAGCTGATGATGATGAGGGCCGCCACATACATGGCCGTGGTCTCGTTCAGGCCGATGACCGTGTTGAACAGCGTCCCGCATGCCTTCACGCTGGAGGCGGCGTAAATGGTGTAGGCCACCAGGAATATCACCGCGCAGACGATCTGCAGCGCCTTGGACTTGGACAAAAACCGTCTGGTCAGATACTGGGGGATGGTGATGGAGTCGTCCGCCACGATGGAGAACCGCCGCAGCCGGGGCGCCTCGAATATCCAGCTCAGGGTGTAGCCGATGGCCAGTCCCACCGGTATCCACATCTGCCCCAGCCCCAGGGCGTAGATGCTGGTGGGCATGCCCATGAGCACCCAGGCGCTCATGTCCGACGCACCGGCGCTCAGGGCCGTGACCCAGGGGCCCATCTGGCGGCCGCCCAGGAAATAGCCCTTCTCGCCGCCGGTCCGGTTCTTCACAAAAAACCACACGCCGATGGCGATCATGAACACCAAATAGACGATAAAAACAACGACTTCTGAAACGATCATTCTTTAGCTCCTTACCGAACTACAGTATCAGTACAATCAAAACTGCCGCACGGCGTCGATGCGCACGGCGGCAGCGTTTCATGAGACCGCGTGACCGTACCCGCCCCGCGGGCGGGGCAGGTACGGCGCGGAAACGGTCACAGCTTGGACTTGTCGGAGAAGTACTCCTTCGTGGTCTTGACGATGACCCCGGACAGCAGCAGCAGGGCCACCAAGTTCGGGAAGGCCATCATGCCGTTCAGGGCGTCCGCCAGGTCCCACACCACGCCGATCTTCAGGGTAGCGCCCACGGGCAGCAGCACCAGGAAGATGATCTTGTAGATGACGCTCAGCCTGGTGCCCAGCTTCTTGCCGCACAGGTACTCGAAGCACCGGGAGCCATAGAGGGACCAGCTGATGATGGTGCTCAGGGCAAACAGGCTCAGGCCCACGGCCACCACCAGCGCGCCCAGCTTGCCGCCCACCACAGAGCCCATAGCGGCCTGGATGAGCTGCGCGTCGCCGTCGCCGCCCCAGACGATGGCAAGGCCGTCGCCCATGCGGCAGTAGCTGGTCAACAGCACGAGAGAGGTCATGGTGCAGATGACGATGGTGTCCATGAACACCTCGAAGATGCCGTACAGGCCCTGCTTCACCGGCTCGGTCTCGGAGGTGGCCGCGTGGGCCATGGGCGCGGAGCCCATACCGGCCTCATTGGAGAACACGCCCCGGCCGACGCCCTTCTGGATGGTGTCCATGATCATGATGCCGAAAGCGCCGCCCAGAGCCGCCTCCGCGTTGAAGGCGCCCTTGAAGATCATGGCGAAGGTGGCGGGGATGTACTTGATGTTGGCGAAGATGACGATCAGGGAGAAGACGATGTAGATGACCGCCATCACGGGCACCAGCTTTTCCGTCACGGAGCCGATGCGCTTGATGCCGCCGAACAGCACCAGGCCCACGATCACCGCCACCACCACGCCGAAAATCAGGCTGGTCACGGGCACCGCCTCGCCGAACAGGACGATGGTCCTGGCCGCGGCGTCGCCGCCGAAGGCGTTGATAGCGCCGTTCAGGGCGCCGGCGATGGAGTTGACCTGGGTCATGTTGCCGATGCCGAAGGCCGCCAGGGCGCCGAACAGGCAGAAGAGGACGCTCAGCCATGCCCAGTTCTTGCCCAGACCGTTCTTGATGTAGTACATGGGGCCGCCGACCCAGTCGCCCTTGTCGTTCCGCTCCCGGTACTTCACCGCCAGCAGCACCTCGGAATACTTGGTGCACATGCCGAACAGGGCGCACAGCCACATCCAGAACACAGCGCCCGGCCCGCCGGCCACAATGGCGCCTGTGACGCCGGCGATGTTGCCGGTGCCCACGGTCGCCGCCAGTGCTGTTGTCACCGCCTGGAAGGGCGTGACCTCCCCTTTACCGGCCCGCTGCTTGGAAAACATCTTGCCGATGGTGTTCTTCATGGCATAGCCGAACCGGCGGAACTGGGGGAAGCCCATCCGCAGGCTCAGATAGATGCCCGTACCGGCCAGCAGGATCAGGAGCACCGGGCCCCATACCCAGCCGTCGATCGCCTTGATGATCTGGGAAATAGACATGATTCTCTCTCCTTACGTTTGTTTACTGCTTTAACTGGCTAAAAACCATAGTTAAACAAAATGACCTGGCCAAATGGTATGCTCAAACAAGCGGACGAATGCCCCCACTACCGGCAGGTCATCATTTCTGTCCTTTTGCCTGAGAGTTTAAGCGCCTGGCGCCTTGCCCCTTCGGCCCCCGCCCTTCCGGGCGGGCTTCTCCAGAATCCCATCCGTCGGCAGTTCCTCCCCGGTCCTGCCCACTTCACCTGGCTATATGAGATTTTCTTTAAAATTCTCGAACTATTTCTTATAATATACCCGATATCTCCCGATTTTGCAATTATTCGTATCGGAGAGGTTTCTCCCCCTCCTCCCCGGATTCTTGTGCAAAATCACCACTGGCCCCCTCCATCAGCGCCAGATTGTCCCGGATGCGCCGGTCATCGGGGGCCAGCTTCAGGGCCTCCCGGGCGCAGTCGGCCGCCCGGCGGGCGTCGCCCTGGTGCCAGCAGGCCAGGCTGAGCAGGTCCCAGGGCAGGGCTCCCCAGGCCTCCGCCTCGGTGGTATAGGACATATCCCGGCTGGTGATATCCAGCGCCCGGCGGCAATAGCGCTCGCACTCCGCCCACCGGCCCTGGTCGTGCATCAGCCGGGCCAGCGCCACCAGCGCCTCCCGCTGCTCCGGGGCCTCCCACACCGCCCGCAGCAGCCACAGCTCCGCCCCCTCCCGGTCCCCCTTTTCCAGCAGGCACCGGGCGATATAGCGCATGGAGGCGGCCCGCTCCGGCCGCCACCGGGCCGCGGGCATGGCCAGGTGTTCCCGCAGAGTCCGGATGGCCTCGTCCCACCGGCCCCGGAACATGTACTCCCGGCCCAGGTAATGGCGGTTCCGGTCGTCCTGCGGGTCCTCCGCCACGCTCAGCTCCAACAGCCGCAGGTAGTCCTCCCGGCTCTTGGACCGGTCAGGGTGGTGCTCCAGGCGCATCCCCGGCACGTCGCACCACACCTGGGGCACCTGATAGCGCAGCACCTCGTGGACCGGGTGGGTCCAGCGGCACACCCCCGGTCGGTGGACCTTCTCGTAGAGATATTTCACCCCGTCCGAGCCGTCGGGGTTGAAGGACCACACATACTCATACCGGGCCGTGGTGCACTCCGGCCGCCAGGCGGCCTCCAGGGCGGCCCGCCAGCCGGGGCGCAGCACCTCGTCCAGGTCCGTGCACACCAGGATATCCCCGTCTTCCGGGACCAGGTCCATGGATATGTTCCGGGCCGTGTCGAACCGCCAGGGGCGGACGTCCCGCCGCTCCACATGGGCCCCCAATGCCTCCAGGCGCGCCGCCGTGGCGTCCCGGCTGCCTGTGTCCAGCACGTACACCCCGTCCGCCTCGGCCATGGAGGCCATCCACCGGGCCGCGAAGGCCTCCTCGTCTTTGGC
>CANRNA010000023.1 GCA_947631805.1 uncultured Oscillospiraceae bacterium
CCGTCGTGGAGGACGAACAGGGGACGGCCCTCGTTCTTTTTCAGCATCTCGTGATAGAGGTCCAGCTCCTCCCAGGCCCGGAGCATATCCGGCTCCCGCTTGGGAAGACCGGCCCGCATGGGGAAATCGGTCTTGGGCAGATTTACGGTGGCGTTGTAATCGGTGGGCATATCTCTACTCTCCAGGATGAAATAGTGTTAAGGGAAGACAGTTTCCAAGGGCGGAGCTTCTGGCTCCGCCCTAGGATGGTGTGTCAGATATCTTCGTCGAAGCTGAAATCGTCAAAGCTGCGCCGGTTCTTTCTATTCTTCTTGCTCCCGGCGGGGAACAGGCGGGTGGGCTCCTCCTCCGGCTCCGGCGCGGCGGGTTCGGGTTCCGGCTCCGGTTCGGGCTCGGCGGGCTGCTCGGGCTCGGGCTCCGGCTCGTCCAGGGCCGCCTCCGCCGCCGAGGCGGCGATGGAGCGGACGGTCTCCTCCACGTCCACCGGCTTGGCGGGGCCCGGTTCGGGCTCGGCAGGCTCCTCCGGTTCGGGTTCCGGCTCGGGCTGCTTGTCCGCGCCGCCTATCAGCTGCATCTGGCTGAGCTTGTCGTAGAACTCTATCTGCTTCTCGCAGACGGTGCGCATGTGGTCGAAGAAGCGGTTGGTGGCCTTCTTGGCCTCCTCCAGCTTGGCCTCCTCGTTGGCGATGCCGTCGGTGGCGTCCCGGGTGAGCCGCTCGGCATACTGCTGGGCCTCGGCCACCACACTGTCGGCCTTCTCCCGGGCCTCGGCCTCTATCTGGGAGCTGAGCTTCTGGGCGGACAGCAGGGCCAGACGCATGGAGTCCTCGGTCTCCCGGTACTCGTCCACCTTCTGGACAAGCATCTTCATCTTGCCCTTCAGGGAGGCGTTCTCCTTGCTCATAGCGGTGAAGGCGGCGGCCAGCTCGTCCAAAAACTCGTCCACCTGCTCCATGTTGTAGCCTTTTCCGGCTCTCTCAAATGCTTTATTCTCGATATCCTGCGCTGTGATCATTACCCAAACCCTATCCTTTCTCTCTAATATACGGTGCGCGCGTTATATGTATACGCCGTTGTTTTCCAGCTCGTCTATCAGGTCGCCCATGATATCAACGTTGTAGGGAGTGATGATATAGGTGTTGATGGCGACCTTCTTTATCTTGCCGTCGTTGGCGTAGGCGACACCGGACAGAAAGTCCACCAGCCGCCGGGCCACATCCTTGTTGGTGGTCTCCAGATTCATGACGACGGTGCGCTTCTCCCGCAGGTGGTCGGCGATCTCCGCCGCCTGCTCGAAGCGCTCGGGCTTGGACAGCACCACCTGCACGGCGGTGGTGGTGTGGATGTTCACGACCTTGTTGTCCTTTTTCGCGGGGGCGGGCTTCTCATCGAAGATGGGGGTGTCCACATCCTCAAAGGGATTGCGGCGCTCCTGCCGCTCCTGGCGCTCTACTCTGGGCGCCACAAGAGTGGGGTCGTCGTCCTCTCCCTGGATGGCGTCGCTGCCGAAGAAATCCTCGTCCTCGTCATACGGCTTGGTAAGCTTTTTCAGTTCATCTAAAAACCCCATGATGTGCCTCCTGCTTTACTTTCATACATAATTCCGCGGACCGAAAATGATCGAGCCGATGCGGACCATGTTCGCACCCTGGCGGATAGCGTCTTCATAGTCCTCCGACATGCCCATGGATAAAAAGTCCATAGAGACATTATCGTATTTTTTTTGTCTATTGTCAACAAAAAGCTGATACATTGGAGCAAAATAGGCCCTGGAACTTTCTGCCGGGGGGATAGCCATCAGTCCCCGGACGCGCACAGAGGCCATGGGAGCGGCCGCTTCCAGCAGGGCGGGCAGCTCCTCCGGGGCGATGCCGGTCTTTCCCGGCTCCCGGCCGATGTTCACCTCCAGCAGCACGTCCTGGACCGTGTCCAGAGCGGCGGCGCGGCTGTTGATGGCCGCCAGGAGGGCGGCGGAGTCCACCGACTGGATGAGGGCCGTCTTTCCCACCACGTATTTGACCTTGTTTGTCTGGAGGTGGCCGATGATGTGCACCTCCGCCCCCTTGTAGGCCCCGGCGGCGTCTTTCTCCCGGAATTCCTGGACGTAGTTCTCCCCGATGGCGGTCATGCCCGCCCGGATGGCCCGGGCCACCAGTTCGGCGCTCTTGGTCTTGGCCGCGCCCACCAGGGTCACGGCCCGTCCGTCTGCCGCCCGGCGGATATTCTCCTGTACCAGGGCGATGCGCTGTTCAATGGTCATGCTCTCTATATCCATGACTGCCTCCCTTTCACGAGAAGACCCGGCCGTTGTAGAGGTCTCCGGCCTTGACGATGACCTCGTTGCCTTCCCGGAGCGCGTCGTTGCCGGAGGAGGACAGCAGGCAGTACTCCTCCCCGGCGAACACCAGCTGCACCAGCTTCCGCTCCGCCTGCATGCCGGTCATGGTGAACACGCAGAGCCTGTCCTGGGCCTGGGGATCCTCCGGGTCGTATTCATAGTAGTTGGTGGCGGTGAGCGGCTGGGCCAGCCCTGGGGCGTCCACCGTGCCGGAGCCGGAGGAGGTGTCGGGGCCGTCCCCCTCCTCCCAGGGCCAGCAGAACACGGTCAGCCGCCGGAGAGGACGGGTGTCCTCCTCGCTGCCGGACTCCACGCCGGGGGGGAGCTCCCCGTACCGGCTGGCGGAGCCTATCTCCGACACGAAGGCGTCATAGGACCTGTCTCCCAGGGTGAGGGTGACGTCCTGGCCGTCGGACAGAAGCTGGCTGTCCGCGTCGGACAGATAGCCCGCATAGTAGCGGTAAAGGCCCCGCAGGGGCACCCGCAGGCCGGTGGATTCCTCGTATATGAGCTCGGCGGATACCGCCCGGACGGCCAGCATGTCCGCCATGCCCTTCTCTATCCGGAACAGCACCAGCTGGCTGTCCCCCTCGGCCCGGCCGACCCATTCCACCTCCGCGTCCAGATAGCCGGTGTAGTACCGGCCGAAGGACAGCTGCACCCACATCCCGGCCATCAGGTCACGGGCGTATTCCCGGGGCAGGATACCGGCGTAGTACCAGTCGTAGGAGGTGATGAGCTTGCCGATGGAGGCGTCGTCTATCACCCGCTGGGCGTCTATCAGCTCCCGCAGCTCGCTGGGGGACAGGTCCCGGGTGTAATCCGGGTCCACGCCCTCGTAGCCGTCCACCACGGAGGAGAAGGTGCCGCTCTCAGACACGGTGATGTCGGTGGTGTCCCCGGCGCTCGTCCACAGCAGCTGGTCGTATTCCGTCTGGAGCTGCTGGAGGTATTCGTCCGTGGCAGCGGCGCCGGTGTCGGAGGGGAAGATGAGGCTTGCCAGGGTGCTGCTGCGGGAGTCGAGCTCCGACAGGTCCCCGCCCCGCAGGCAGGCGGACAGCCCCTGGATGGCGCTGTAGATGGATACCTCCCGGTTGCCCCTGGAGGAGGTGCCGCCGTTGTCGCTGAGGGCGGCGGTCACGTCGTCGATCTCCCGGCTGAGCGCGTGCAGCCGGGACGCCCTGTCCAACGCCTCCTCAGAGCTGTACGCGACGGCGACCGTCTCACCGGCGGCTACCTTGGAGCCGTCGGCGGCGGTCACGTCTATGTACTGCTCACTGCTGTTGATGAGCAGCTCACTGCGTATCACCAGGCCGCTCATGGGCGCCGCGTCGCTCATGGAGGCCGTGACGGTGAGGGCCGTCTGCACCGTGTTGGAAGCCCGGTGGACGATGTACACCGTCAGATAGGCCGCCAGGGCGATGAACACCAGCAGCGAGGTTATCTTGATGAGGGCGTCGGTCTTTTTCAAGTCAGATGGGGTCCTCCGTCATGGGTATGGCGCGGGCCGGGGCGATGGTGGAGATGGCGTGCTTATAGATCATCTGCTGCTTGCCGTCGGAGTCCACGAACACCACGAAGGAGTCGAAGCCCCGCACGATGCCCCGCAGCTGAAAGCCGTTGACGAGAAATACCGTCACCATGATCCGGTCCCGGCGCGCCTGGTTCAAAAATGTGTCCTGAAGATTCTGTGTTTTCTGCATCTTTTCCATCCCTTCCGGGGCGAACAGCGCAGAAATTTGAATAATATTGTATCACACTCTGCCGCCCCGCAAAATAGTGATTTTGTACAAATTCTTGTACATCGGCTATAATACGGCATTTTGCGAGGGGGATGGAGTCGAAAACTGTCGGCTCACACGAATCTTGCTATGGTCCCGGCGGCGTCGGCCAGCGCGGCGGCGTCGGGCTCCCGGTCCCAGCGGACCCAGCGCACGTTCTCCCGGCTCCGGAGCCAGGTGAGCTGGCGCTTGGCATACCGGCGGGAGGCGTGGCACACCCCGTCGACGGCCTGGTCTAAGGAGCACTTGCCTTGCAGGAAGGCGGCCACCTCCTTGTAGCCGATGGCCTGCATGGCCGTGGTGTCGGCCCCCACGCCGGACTCCAGCAGGCGGCGGACCTCCTCCACCAGCCCCCGGTCGAACATGGCCCTGGCCCGGCGGTCGATGCGGTCATAGAGGACCTGCCGGTCCGCGAAGTCCAGAGCCGTGACGGACGCGGCGTACCGGGGCTGGGCCAGCCGGGAGCGCTCGTCATGCCAGGAGATGGGCCTGCCCGTGAGGATATATACCTCCCAGGCCCGGACCAGGCGCTTTTTGTCCCGGAGGTGGAGCCGGGCGGCCCGGTCCGGGTCAACGGCGGCCAGCCGCTCCCGGAAGGCCTCGGCGCCCATGGCGTCATACTCCTCCTCGATGGCCCGGCGCGCCGCCGGGTCCGAGGGGGCGGCGGCGTAATCCGTGCCCCGGATGAGCCCGTCGATATAAAGGCCCGTGCCGCCCACCACAATGGGGACCTTTCCACGGGAGAGGATGTCGTCGGCGCAGGCGGCGGCCATCCGGGCGTATTTGGCGGCGGAGAAGGGCTCACGGGGGTCCGCCACGTCCAGCATGTAATGGGGCACGCCCTCCATCTCCTCCCGGCTGGGCTTGGCCGTGCCGATGTCCATGCCCCGGTATATCTGCATGGAGTCGGCGGAGATGACCTCCCCGTCCAGGCGCTTCGCCAGCGCCACCCCCAGGGCCGTCTTGCCCGTGGCGGTGGGGCCGGTGATGACTACGATATCGTTCATATCCGTCACTGGATGCGGCCGAACTGCCGGTCCAGCTCCTTTTTTGTCAGGGTGACGGCCACCGGCCGCCCGTGGGGGCAGTATTTTATCTCACCGGAGGCCACCTTCTCCGCCAGCGCCTGGAGCTCACGGGGATCCGTGTCCCAGCCCGCCTTGATGGCGGCCTTGCAGGCCACGGTCTGGAGCACGCTGTCCGCCGCCAGGTCCCTGGCGCCGCTGCGGAGCTTTTCGCATATCTCCTCCAGGGCGGCCACGGTCTGGGCCGGGTCCAGCCGGTCCGGCACGGCCCGGACGATCATGTCGTCCTCCCCGTAGGGCTCCAGGTCGAAGCCCAGATGAGCCAGCAGCTCTCCGTTGGCCTCCAGCACCTCCATGGCCTCCTGGCCGGGCCGCCAGGTCTGGGGGGTGAGAAGGGCCTGGCTCATGGGCCCGGCGTCACGGGCCTTCAGGGCGTCGAACACCATCCGCTCATGGGCGGCGTGCTTGTCGATGAGCAGTATCCGCTCCCCCTGCTCGGCGATGATATAGGTGCGCATCACCTCGCCCGCCACCCGGACGGGGGCGCTCTGCCGGGCCGGTTCCGGCGCGGGCGCGGGGGACGGCCTCGTCTCCGGGGCGGGCCTTTTGGCCGGGGCCGCCTTGGGGGCGGCGTAGGAGA
Organism: uncultured Oscillospiraceae bacterium; assembly: GCA_947631805.1. Lineage (GTDB taxonomy): Bacteria > Bacillota > Clostridia > Oscillospirales > Oscillospiraceae > CAJOIG01. Next base: position 5,785 of record CANRNA010000023.1, read on the forward strand.
CGGGCCGGACAGGGGCGGACCGGGGGACGTACACCGCCGAGACCCCGGAGCCGTACACCGGCGGGGTGCTGTGCAGCTCCATGGTCATCTGGGCGTCCGGGGCGGGGGCGGGCTTTTTGGCCGTGGCCGGAGCGGGGGACGCCGGAGCGGCGGGGCGGGGCGTGTCCTGGGGGGCGAGCTTTTTGGCTGTGGAGGGGGAAAGGCGCATCTGCAAGGTGCCCTTTTCCCCCTGGAGGGCGCTGACGGCGGTATAGTGGACCGCGTCGAAGACTCGCTTTTCCGAGGAGAATTTCACCTCGTTTTTCGTGGGGTGGACGTTCACGTCCACCCCGCCGGGGCTGAGGGTGATATACAGCACGCAGGCGGGGAATTTTCCCACCATGAGGGTGTTTTTATAGGCCTGCTCCACGGCGGCCTGGAGGCTCTGGGAGCGGATGGCCCGGCCGTTGACGAAGAAAAACTGCATGGCCCGGCTGCCCCGCCCGGCGGCGGGGGAGCTGACGAACCCGGACACGGCCACGCCCTCGCTCTCCCCGTCGGCGGGGAGCATGGTCAGGGCCACCTCCCGGCCCAGCAGGGCGTACACGGCGGAATCGGCCCGGCCGTCTCCGGGGGTGAAGAACTCCTCCCGGCCGTCCTTCAGGCACCGGACGGAGATGTCCGGCCTGCCCAGGGCCACACGGGCGGCCAGCTGTAAACACCAGGAGCCCTCCGCCCGGTCGGACTTCATGAACTTGAGCCGGGCGGGGGTGTTGTAAAAGATGTCCCGCACGGTGAAGGTGGTGCCCTTGGGGCAGCCCACGGGGTGCATGTCCAGTATATCCCCTCCGGCCACGGACACATAGGTGCCCGCCTCGTCGCCCTCCTGGCGGGTGAGGAGCTCCACCCGGCTCACGGCGGATATGGCGGCCAGGGCCTCGCCCCGGAAGCCCATGGTGGAGATGGCCTCCAGGCCGTGCTCGTCCCGGAGTTTGGAGGTGGCGTGGCGGGCGAAGCAGTTGCCCGCGTCGTCGGGGGCCATGCCGCAGCCGTCGTCGGTGACGCGGATATAGGTGGCGCCGCCCCCCTGTATCTCCACGGTGATATTCCGGGCCCCGGCGTCGATGGCGTTTTCCATGAGCTCCTTCACCACGCTGCCGGGACGCTCCACCACCTCGCCTGCGGCGATCATGTCTGCCACGTGGGGGGAGAGGATGTTGATGACTGCCATGGCGTCCTCCTTTTGAGCGAATACTTTTCATTGATTATAGCACAGAAAAATGATATTATAAAGTGTCTAAATCTGTTTGCCGGGAGAAGCATTATGTACGAACGCCGGGAGATAACCACCCAGGAACGGATAGAGCAGTACGCTTACTGTGAAAAGATAAAGGCCCGCATCGCCCACCGGCCCCATTACGCCCTGGTGGACACCTACGGCTGCCAGCAAAACGAGTCCGACAGCGAGATACTCCGGGGCTGGCTGGTCCAGTGCGGCTATGAGCTGACCGGGGACGAGGACCGGGCCGACCTCATCGCCGTGAACACCTGCGCTGTCCGGGCCCACGCGGAGCAGCGGGTGCTGGGCAACGTGGGCGCCCTCAGCCATAAAAAGAAGAAAAATCCCGACCTCATCGTGTGCGTGGGCGGGTGCATGACCCAGCAGGAGAGCATGAAGGAGCGCATCCGGAATTCCTTCCGGGTGGTGGACATGGTCTTCGGCCCCCATGAGCTGTGGCAGTTCCCGGAGCTTTTGTGGAAGACCATGGAGCGCCAGGGCCGCCGGGGGGACAAGAGCCGCCTCATCTCCGCCGAACCCAGCGAGGGCGTGGTGGCCGAGGACCTGCCCCGGCAGCGGTCCGGGGATGTGAAGGCGTGGCTGTCCATCATGAACGGGTGCGACAACTTCTGCTCCTACTGCATCGTGCCCTACGTCCGGGGCCGGGAGCGGAGCCGCCGGGCGGCGGATATACTTGCCGAGGCGCGGGAGCTGGTGGCCGCGGGGTACAAGGACATCACCCTTCTGGGCCAGAACGTGAACAGCTACGGCAAGGGCCTGGAGGAGAATGTCGATTTCCCCGACCTGCTCAGAGCGCTGGACGAAATACCGGGGGACTACGTGCTCCGGTTCATGACCAGCCACCCCAAGGACGCCACGGACAAGCTGTTCCGGGCCATGGCCGGGAGCGAGCACTGCGCCCACCATATCCATCTGCCCCTTCAGTCCGGCTCCGACAGGATACTGAAGGCCATGAACCGTCATTACGACCGGGCCGCCTATCTGGAAAAGGTGGCCTCGGCCCGGCGATATATGCCCGACCTGGTGTTGACCACGGACATCATCGTGGGCTTTCCCGGCGAGAGGGAGGAGGACTTCTCCCAGACCCTCTCGCTGGTGGAGGAGGTGGGCTTCGACGCCATGTTCACCTTCATCTTCTCCCCCCGCCAGGGGACACCGGCGGCCGGTATGCCCGACCCGGTGAGCAGGGAGGAGAAGCAGGTCTGGTTCGACCGGCTGGTGGACACGGCCAACCGCATCTCCGGGAAGAAGCACGGCGCCTATATGGGCCGGGTGTGCCGGGTGCTGGTGGACGGCGAGACGGGCCAGAGCCCCTATAATCTCTCCGCCCGCACCAAGGGCGGGCGGCTGGTGCACCTGGCGGGGGACAAATCCCTGGTAGGGCGGTTCATGGACGTGAGGATAACCGCCTGCAACACCTGGGCGCTGTTCGGGGAACCGGCGTGAGCGGGACAGATCGGAGCCCATGGCTGGACTGGGCGGTGGAGTTGCAGGCTTTGGCCCAGGCAGGGCTGAAATACGGCCATGACCAGTTCGATTTGGAGCGATACGAGCGCATCCGGGCCATCGCGGCGGAGATGATCGCGTACAAGGCAGATATCTCCCCGGAGAAAGTCAAGGACCTGTTCTGCAACGAGACGGGCTACCAGACGCCCAAGCTGGACACCAGGGCGGCTATTTTCCGGGACGGGAAGATACTGCTCGTTCAGGAGCTGGACGGGAAGTGGTCCCTGCCCGGCGGCTGGGTGGACGTGGGGCTGTCCGTGGGAGAGAATACGGTGAAGGAAGTAAGAGAGGAAGCTGGTCTGGATGCCGAGGCCTTGTTCCTCATCGCCGTGCAGGACCGGGATAAGCACAACCGGCCCAAGTACGCCCATAAGATATGCAAGATATTCGTGTTGTGCCGGGCCCTGGGCGGTGCGTTCCGGCCCAATACAGAGACGACGGCCAGCGGATATTTCACTTTGGAGGACTTACCGCCCCTGGCGGAAAACAAGAACACCGCTGAACAGATAAAAATGTGCTTTGAGGCATACGGAGCGGAGCGCTGGACCACGCGGTTCGACTGATATCCGGAGGGGGGATACACTGTGCGCTATACATACTGCCCCCATTGCGGCGAAAAGCTGGGGGAGAGGAAGCTGGGTGACGAAGGGCCGGTGCCCTGGTGCGGGCGCTGTGACAGGCCCGTGTGGGAGGCATTCACCACCGCCGTCATTGCCGCTGTGGTGAACGAGGATAACGAAGCGGTGCTTTTGCGGCAGGGGTATATCTCCGCCGACACCTATGTGTGCGTGTCCGGCATCATGAAGCCGGGAGAGAGCGCCGAGGACGCCATGATCCGGGAGATCGGCGAAGAGCTGGGCCTGGCGGTGAAGGAGCTTCGATACATGGGAAGCTGGCCCCACAAAAACGGGGACATGCTGATGCTGGGCTTCTGCGCCGTGGCGGAGAAGGGTGAGTTCACCCTGTCCCGGGAGGTGGACGCCGCCAAGTGGGTGCCCTTCGACGGGGCCCTGTCCCTCATCCGGGAGGGCAGCATCGCCTGGCAGCTGGTGCGGGCCTCCATCGCCCTGCGGCGGGGAGAGCGGCCATGACCCTGTGCGATGACATCCGATATCTCACGGAGCGGGCTCTCTGGGAGACGGAAAATCTCATTCGATGCGTGCCGGACGAGCTGTGGGACAAGCGGTATGACGAGCTGCCTATATGGAAGTACATTTATCACATGCTCTATTCCATGGACCGGTGGTATATAAACCCCGCCGACCCGGACTACCGGGACCCGTCCTTTCACCGGGAGGGCCTGGCGGACCTGAACGTGGTGCCCGGCCCGGAGCGGGTGGAGCGGGCCCTGATAGAGGCATACTTTGCCGCTGTGGCGGAAAAGATACGCCGGTACGCCGCCGACCTGCGGGATGAGGACCTGGCCCAGTGTCCTCCGGGGTGCGATATGAGCCGGTTCCGGCTGATCTTGGGGCAGTTCCGGCACTGGCACCGGCACATGGGCGTGGTGTACGGCTTTCTCGTGGAGGATACGGGCCGGTGGCCCTATGTGCTGAACATGCTGGGGGAGTATCCGAAGGACCCCATGCCGAATTTTTACCCATGAAGGAGACATTACTATGAAGCTCATCACCTATCTGGAAAACGGAAAAGAGAAGGTCGGGGCACTGACGGCGGACGAAAAGGCCGTGCGGCCCCTGCCCTTCGCGGACATGCTGGCCGCCGTTGAGGCGGGGCTGGAGGCGGTGAAGGCCGCGCCCCAGGGCCCGGCGGCGCCCCTGGAGGGCGTGAAGCTCCTGGCGCCCATCCCCCGGCCCCGGCAGGACGTGATATGCCTGGGCGTCAACTATGCCTCCCACGCCAAGGAGGCGAAGTGGTTCTCCTCGGACCACAGCGAAAAGCCCGTGCCTATCTATTTCTCCAAGCGGGTGAACGAGGCGGTGGCCCCCGGCGGGACCATCCCCCGCCACGGGGACGTGACGAAGGAGCTGGACTATGAGGCGGAGCTGGCGCTCATCATCGGCAGGACCGCTAAAAACGTGCCTCTGGAGCGGGCGGCGGAGCATATCTTCGGCTACACGGTGCTCAACGACGTGTCCGCCCGGGACGTGCAGCACGCCCACCAGCAGTGGTATTTCGGCAAGAGCCTGGACGGCTTCACCCCCATGGGCCCCTGCATCGTCACGGCGGACGAGATACCCTTCCCGCCTGCGCTGGACATCACCTCCTTTGTCAACGGCGAGCGCCGCCAGAGCTCCAACACCCAGCTGCTCATCACCGGCCTGGGGGACATCATCGCGGAGCTCTCCTCCGGCATGACGCTGCTGCCCGGGACCATCATCACCACCGGCACCCCCTCCGGGGTGGGGCTGGGCTTCGACCCGCCCCGGTATCTGAAGAGCGGCGACAAGGTGGAGTGCGCTATCGAGGGCATAGGCGTGCTCTGCAACACGGTGGAGTAAACAGCCCGCACGGTACCCGGCGGCAGACCTTGCGTAAAGCAGAAACAGAAAGAGAGTACATATCATGGCCGAGATGACCCCCATGAAGCGGCAATATTACAAGATCAAGGAGCAGAGCCCGGACTGCATCCTGTTCTTCCGGCTGGGCGATTTTTACGAGATGTTCGACGACGACGCCCTGCTGGTGTCCAAGGAGCTGGACCTGGCTCTGACCACCCGTGACCGGGGCAAGCCGGAGGAGGAGCAGACGCCCATGTGCGGCGTGCCCTTCCACTCCAGCGAGGCCTATATCGCCCGGCTCATCGCAAAGGGCTACAAGGTGGCGATATGCGAACAGCTGGAGGACCCGGCCGCCGCCACGGGGCTGGTGGAGCGGGGGGTCATCCGCATCATCACCCCCGGCACCGTCACGGACAGCTCCATGCTGGAGGAGGGCCGGAGCAATTATCTCGGCGCCGTGTGGCTGGACGGCCAGACGGGGGCCGCCGCCTTCTGCGACATCTCCACGGGGGAATTCTGCGTCCAGGGCTTTTCCCAGGAGCCGGTGGACCACATCGTCAACGAGCTGGGCCGGTTCTCCCCCCGGGAGGCGGTGCTGTCCGACGGGGCCGGGGAGGACAAGACCGTGTCGGCCTTTCTGGGAAAGCTGGACTGCCTGCTCACCAAGGGGGCGGACCGGTTTGACCCAGAGAAGTGCCGCAGGCTGGTATACGACCGGTTCGGGGAGGTCATCTCCCCGGCGGAGACCCTGGCGGCGGGGGCGCTGCTGGGCTATATCATCGACACACAGAAGTGTGACATCTCCCACATCCGCCGCTTGGACCGGTTCGGTCCGGGGCGGTATATGGAGCTGGATTACACCACCCGCCGGAACCTGGAGCTGACGGAGAGCCTGCGCACCGGGGAAAAGCGGGGGAGCCTGCTGTGGGTGCTGGACAGGACCAAGACCCCCATGGGCGGGCGGCTGCTGCGTTCCTGGGTGGAGCGGCCGCTGCTGGACCCGGTGGCCATCCGGCGGCGGCTGTCCGCCGTGGAGGAGCTCTACACCGGGACCATACTGCGCCAGGAGCTGCGGGTGACGCTGCACGACATCGGGGACATGCAGCGGCTCATAGGCCGGTGCGTCTACGGCACGGCCAACGGCCGGGACCTGCTGGCCCTGGGGACCTATTTCGGCCAGCTGCCACGGGTGAGAGAGCTTCTGGCCGGGGCGAAGAGCGCCATTTTGCGGGAGGCGGCGGGGCTGGACGAGCTGAGCGACCTGCGGGAGGATATACTGCATATCATCGCCGACGATCCCCCCTTCTCCGTCCGGGAGGGGGACATCCTCCGGCCCGGCGCGGACGGGGAGGTGGACCGGCTGCGGGACGTGCGGGACAACGGCGCGGGCATGGTCATCGCCCTGGAGACAAGGGAGCGGGAGCGCACCGGCATCAAGAAGCTGAAGGTGGGCTATAACAAGGTCTTCGGCTACTATATCGACGTGCCCCGGTCCGCCGGGGACGTGACGCTGCCGGACGACTACATCCGCAAGCAGACCCTGGTCAGCAACGAGCGGTATTTCACCCCGGAGCTGAAGGACCTGGAAAACACCCTCCTGGGGGCGAAGGACCGGATAGCGGAGCTGGAGTATCAGATATTTGCCGCCCTGCGGGAGCGGGTGGCCGCCCAGGTGGAGCGGGTCCAGGCCGCCGCCGCCCGGATAGCGGAGCTGGACGCGATCTGCTCCCTGGCGGAGGTGGCCAGCCGCAACCACTACGTCATGCCCGAGGTGGACGTGGGCCGGACGGTGCAGATAAAGGAGGGGCGCCACCCGGTGGTGGAGGCGGCCCAGAAAGACGTTCTGTTCGTGCCCAACGACACGTTTTTGAACGATGCCGCCGACCGGGTGGCTATCATCACCGGCCCCAACATGGCGGGCAAGAGCACCTATATGCGCCAGACGGCCCTGATCGTGCTCATGGCCCAGATGGGCTCCTTCGTCCCGGCCAGGAGCGCCCTCATCGGCGTGGTGGACCGGGTCTTCACCCGCATCGGCGCGTCGGACGACCTGGCCAGCGGCCAGTCCACCTTCATGGTGGAGATGGCGGAGATGGCGGATATCCTCCGCCACGCCACCAGCGCCAGCCTGCTGGTGCTGGACGAGATAGGGCGGGGCACCTCCACCTTCGACGGCATGGCCATCGCCAGGGCCATGCTGGAATACTGCGCGGACAAGCGGCGGCTGGGGGCCCGGACCATGTTCGCCACCCACTACCACGAGCTGAGCGCCCTGGAGGGCACCTTGGACGGGGTGCGCAATTACAACATCACGGCCAAGAAGCAGGGGGGGACCCTCATCTTCCTCAGGAAGATCGTCCCCGGCTCCGCCGACGACAGCTACGGCATCGAGGTGGCAAAGCTGGCGGGGGTGCCCGATCCGGTGATAAAAAAGGCCAAGCAGTACCTGGCGGAGCTGGAATCCGGCGGCGGGGGCGGCCTTCCGGCCCCGGCGGCGCCGACGGGGGAGGAGCAGGTGTCCATGCTGGACGTGGCCGGGTCGGCCCTGGCAAAGGAGCTGCGGGACATCGACCTGAACACCATCACCCCCCTGGAGGCCTTGAATCTTCTCTACCAGCTGAAGCAAAAGGCCGAGGGATAAAAAACGAACTGGCAGGCACGAGGGTGTCTGCCAGTTTTGCGGTATGGGCCTGTCTCAGCCGCCCAGGGCGGCGCTCTCCTGCGCCAGGGCTCCGTAGAGGACCGGGCCGGACCAGCGGGCGTTGTGCTCCGTGAGCACGGCCTTCAGGCTGGCCGGGACCCGGGCGGTGCGCAGGGCGGACAGGAGCGCGTCCATCTGCCTGTCCGTCAGCCCTGCCAGCACCAGCATGGGCCCGGGGATATCCCCGGCGGCCGCCGGGGGCTCCGCTTCGGCGGCGGGGGAGAAAAAGGAGCCCAGGGGCCGGGCGTATTCCTCCGGCGTCACCCGGCGCAGCCGGATGTCCAGCCGGGCGCATAAGGTCCTTACTATCTTGAGGGCCCCGGCGTCGAAGCCGTAGGCCAGGGCGGTGGCTCTCACAGCGCTCCCAGCTCCTTTCCTATCTCCAGGGCCGCCGCCAGGGCGATGCGGTCCCGGCGGTGTATCTCTATGCCCACGTTCTCCACGGGCCGCCTGTCATACAGGGCCAGCACCTCCCCGGCGGGGACCCACAGCAC